>JAFZDU010000109.1 GCA_017561025.1 Bacteroidales bacterium
CCTACAGGTTTTATTGTCCCGCATGATTTTGTATGGCCGCATCGAATGCGTCCAAGTGCAGCGTCGAATGCATTCAAAAGCTATAATGACACATTCGATGTGTCCCTACAGATTTTTTGTCCCGCATGATTTTGTAGGGACGCATCGAATGCGTCCAAGTGCAGCGTCAAATACATTCAAAAGCTATAAGGACACATTCGATGTGTCCCTACAGGTTTTATTGTCCCGTATGATTTTGTAGGGACGCATCGAATGCGTCCAAAATAAAGAGGCCGTTTAACAAAAAAAATGAAGTGAACCCCAAAGTTTGGACAAAAAAATTTGGGGTTCACTTCACTTGTTAGACGGCTGCTTTTTTGTTAATTCTTCTTTTCCCAAGTTTCGAATCTGTATGAACAATCGATTTGTGGGTCATCGTCTATTACTTCCAATTCTGTCAAGTTCCATTCGTCGAAATTGATGATTGGGAAATAAGTATCGGCTTCGAAGTCCTTGTCGACTCTGGTGAGGTATAATGTCTCTGCCATTCCGAGGAATTGTTCGTAAATCATGCCACCACCCATGATGAAGATCTCAGCTTCGTTTTCAACGAGTTTTAAAGCCTTTTGGATTGATGTAGCTAATTCGAATCCTGCTGGAGCTTCGTCGAGTCTGTCGGAAATGATGATGTTGCGTCTGTTAGGCAATGCCTTTTGTCCAGGCAATGATACATATGTGTTATGTCCCATGATGACACATTTGCCTGATGTGACTTTCTTGAAATGTTTGAGGTCGTTAGAGATGTGCCATAACAACTGACCGTTCTTGCCGATAGCTCTGTTTTTTGCCATTGCTACTACTATAGAAATCTTTGGTTTCATATCTAAAATTTTTAATTTGTTACTTGACTGTTTTTATTTATTAAATTGATACATCTGCCTTGATGGCATCGTATGGGTTATAGTTTTCTAATTTGAAATCTTCGTATTTGAAGTTGAAGATGCTTTTGACATCTGGATTGAGTCGCATTGTCGGAAGCTCTCTTGGCTCACGGCTGAGCTGCAGCTTGACTTGTTCTATGTGGTTGTTATAAATGTGAACATCGCCGAAGGTGTGTACGAAGTCGCCGAGTCCGAGACCGCATACCTGTGCAATCATCATCGTCAATAATGAATAAGAAGCTATGTTGAAAGGCACACCGAGGAATACGTCGGCGCTTCTTTGATATAGCTGACAAGAAAGCTTGTTGTCGGCTACATAAAACTGGAAGAAGGCGTGACAAGGAGGGAGGGCTGCTTTTCCATTAGCGACGTTAGCAGCGAAGTCTTTTGATGACTCGTCAGGCAATACGCTTGGGTTCCATGCTGTGACTATATGACGTCGGCTGTTAGGATTGTTCTTCAATGAGTCGATGACGTCGGCAATCTGGTCTATGCCTTCGTTGTTCCAGTTACGCCATTGTGCGCCGTAGATAGGGCCGAGGTCACCATTGCTGTCTGCCCATTCGTCCCAAATGCTAACTTTGTTGTCGTGAAGATATTTTATGTTGGTGTCTCCGTTGATAAGCCAGAGAAGCTCATGTATGATTGAACGGAGATGTACTTTCTTTGTTGTTAAAAGAGGGAAACCATCTTCGAGATGAAAGCGCATCTGATGGCCGAAAACGCTGATGGTTCCTGTTCCAGTTCTGTCGCCTTTCTGAAAGCCGTTGTCAAGAATATGTTGTAATAAGTCTAAATATTGTTTCATCTCTTTATATGCCTTTCCTTTTTTTAATCTCGTCTCTTAGGATAGATGCTGCCATATAGTCCTCTTGTTCGATAGCATCGTGAAGAAGTTCTTCCAAGTCTTGAAGAGAATATCGTTCCATTCTCTCGTAGCCGAAGTCGTCAAGTGTTTCTTCTTCTATTTCTTTTTCGTTGTTCATGTCGATGTCTATATCGTCCATAATCAAACCTGCTTCTTCCATGACTTGAGCTGTTGCATATATAGGACATTTGAAACGTACTGCTATGGCGATGGCGTCAGAAGGACGAGCGTCTATTATTGAAGTCTCTCCATCTTTTTCGCAATGCAGTTCAGAGAAGAACAGGCCTTCCTTGAATCTATTAATGAGTACTTCTGTGATTTTTATGTCGAATGTGCCAGCGAATGATTTGAATAAATCGTGGGTGAGAGGTCGTTTATGATCGATATTTTCTAGAGCTACAACAATAGATTGAGCCTCAGCTTCGCCAATGATTATAGGTAAGCGTCTTTTGTCGTTTTTCTCACCTAAAACCAAGGCATAAGCTCCACTCTGAGAGTGACTGAAAGATAATCCTATTACATCTAATAAAATCCTATTCATGTTACAAAAATACATACAAAGTTTTAATAAAACAAAACAAAATTTTATTTTTTGATAAATTTATGAAAATCATTGTGTAACGTAAAAAAAATAGGGTCTCACTGTCGTAGGCCTTGCACTCCTCGACATTAGTATATGGTTTGTAATCCTCACCAAATTCGCAGATTATAATTTGGTCGTAATTACCACAACCATGCTGACATTCGGAACGGGCGCATCAACACAGGCCTTGTTTGCTTGTGTGGGCGATGGTATATATACAAAAGCAGCTTCTTGGCGCATTGCTCTCGTACCTTGCTATAGAGCCAAATTAAAGTAATAATAAAAGCCCCAAAGTTCGAAAACTTTGGGGCTTGTTTGTTGCTATAAAGCTTTTTTTATTTCTTGAAGTATCTGTTGAACAATCCTTCGAAACCTTTGCCGTGACGTGCTTCGTCTTTTGCCATTTCGTGAACTGTGTCGTGGATAGCGTCGAGGTTACGTTCCTTAGCTATACGAGCGATACGCATTTTGTCTTCACAAGCACCGCACTCTGCTTGCATACGTTTTTCAAGGTTTGTCTTGGTGTCCCAAACTACATCACCTAACAACTCAGCGAATTTTGCGCAGTGTTCTGCTTCTTCCCATGCGTAACGTTTGAAAGCTTCAGCGATTTCTGGATAGCCTTCGCGGTCAGCTTGACGGCTCATTGCCAAATACATTCCGACTTCTGTAGCTTCACCCATGAAGTGTGCGTTCAAGTCTTTGATCATATCTTCGCCAGTGCCTTTAGCGATACCGATAACGTGTTCTGTAACGAAGTTCAATGCTGCGCCTTCTTCGATGACATTCCATTGAACGTTTTGTTTACATTGTGGACAAACTTCTGGTGCGTTTTCACCTTCGTGAACATAACCGCAAATAGGACATGCAAATTTTTTATTCATAATGTTATTTTTTAATTGTTAATGTTTTATGTTAACTTTCAATTTTCAACTTTCAATTTTGATTTTACTTCACCGCGTGTTTGTAACCATCGACTTTGTTCCAATCGCCTCTTGTGAAGTCAGGGAACATAACTGGCATACCTTTGTTTTCGATAGAAGCAGCTGTCAACTCGCCTAGACATGACCATTCTGCTGCGTCATAGACGTCTTGGTCTAAAGGAAGACCGTTTTGTAAACAGTAAATCAAACGATAATCCATGATGAAGTCCATGCCGCCATGACCGCCGACTCTCTTGGCTTTTTCTTCGATGTCTTTTGCAATAGGGTGTTTGTAAGCCACCATCAAAGAATCTCTGATAGCGTTAGGAACGAAACCGTGTGAATCTAAGTTTTCGTGGTCAGGGATGATGTCTGAAGGAACGTTTTCTTCTTTCAATGTAAATCCTTGATATGGATATTTGTTAGCAAAACCTTCTGTACCTGTCAATTGATACAATCTGTCGTAAGGACGTGGAGTGTATACGTTGTGTTGGATCAAGATAGTCTTGCCTTTGTTTGTCTGGATTAATGTTGAAGTCATGTCGCCATTAGCGAAAGTGTCGACGCCCATTTTTTCTTTAGCTATCTTAAGACCGTTGATAGAAGGTGTTGCCAATGAAACGAGGTAATCCATCTTATCACCGCGGTGGATGTCAAGAACTTGGCAGACAGGTCCGAGTCCGTGTGTAGGATATACGTCGCCGGCATGTTTTTGGTTGAAATCCAAACGCCAGTTGCCTTGATATTCATTCCAGAAAGGCTCTAAGTTATGGATGTAAGCGCCTTGGGCGTGGATCACTTCACCGAAGAGACCTTGTTGTGCCATGTTGAGACATGTCAATTCAAAGAAGTCGTAGCAGCAGTTTTCGAGCATCATGCAGTGACGTTGTGTCTGTTCGGCTACGTCAACGAGTTGCCAGCATTCCTCAACGCTTGTTGCTGCAGGCACTTCAACGGCGACGTGTTTTCCGTGCTGCATCGCATAGACTGCCATAGGCACGTGGTTGACCCAATCGGTGCAGATATAAACGAGATCGATGTCATCGCGTTCGCAGAGTTGTTTCCAGCCTTCTTCACCGCTGTATTCAGCACATTCTGGCAAATTTTTTCCTTTGATAACCCAGTCTTGGACAGCCTCTACGCGTTCTGGCAATAAGTCGCATAATGCCTTGAACTCAACGCCTTCTATGTTAGATATACGATTAACAGCATCGGCGCCGCGCATTCCGAGACCTATGAATCCCATGCGTACTACAGGAATTGGGTCGACAGCAAGTTGCAAGACGCTTTTCTGTCCTTCAACTCTGGCTGGTTCTGGAAATACAATCATGTTGTCTTTAATAGTATAAGCTGCATCAGATTTGACATCGGTAGAACAGCTTGAAACAAAAATACTTAGCACGAGCGCTAAAGTAGCTAATAAATGTCTTTTCTTCATTGTTGGAATATTTTTTTATTGCTTCAAAAATAATATTTTTCTGCGGATAATTTTATGTTGTTTAATTTTTTATTTTTACAAAAATTATAGATGTCATAATTATGAAAGATATAGTATTAAAATTTAATGTCGAAAACGAGATAGCAGACGTGAAGCCTTTGGGTGAAGGTCTTATCAACGATACTTTTAAAGTATATATAAAAGGTGAAGAAACACCAAAATACGTTCTTCAACGTGTCAATAACGCAATATTCCAGGATGTAGAACTTCTTCAGGATAATATTGAAAAGGTGACAAATCACATCCGTAAGAAACTCGAAGCGAATAATGAGAGCGACATTGATCGTAAGGTGCTCAGTTTCGTCAGAACTAAGGATGACAAGAAATTCTATTTCGATGGGGAGAAATATTGGCGTTTAATGGTCTTTATCTCCGATTCCTATACATATCAGTCTGTTACTCCAGAATATTCATATACAGCAGGTCTGGCCTTCGGTCAGTTTCAGTCTATGTTATCTGATATAGACAAGACTTTAGGTGAGACGATACCTAGTTTCCATAATATAGAGCTTCGTTTGAATCAGCTTAAGGAAGCTGTTGAAAAAGATGCTGTTGGTCGAGTGAAAGAGGTTCAATATTATATAGATGAGATTGAGAAAAGGGCAGAGACTATGTGTCTTGGAGAACGTCTGCATCGTGAAGGCAAGCTGCCAAAACGTATATGTCACTGCGACACCAAAGTGAATAACATGCTATTCGACAAAGAAGGCAATGTTTTATGTGTCATCGATTTGGATACTGTTATGCCAAGCTTCATATTCTCCGACTTTGGCGATTTCTTACGTTCAGCAGCTAATACTGGTGCAGAAGACGATAAGGATTTGAATAATGTCAATTTCAATATGGATATCTTCAAGGCATTTACAAAAGGATATCTCGAAGGAACAAAGTCATTCCTTCTTCCTGTAGAAAAAGAGAATCTGCCGTATGCAGCAAAGTTGTTTCCTTATATGCAGACGGTCAGATTCCTGACAGATTATATAAACGGCGATACTTATTACAAGATTCAGTATCCAGAACATAATCTCGTTCGCACCAAGGCGCAATGGAGATTGTTTGAATGCGCTGAACAAAAAGAATCAGAAATGAGAGAGTTTATATCAAACTTCTAAACTAAGTTCAACGGCTCGTAGTTCAAAGTTCAACGGTCAAAAAAATCATTGTTTTACATAAATCAGATTATCGGTGTCGTAGCCTTTCTGTTCTGCGGCATCGATAATTTTTTGCAATGTCGCTTCATCAAGATGTGGTGTCCTGGATAAGATCCAGAGATATTTAGGGGAATTGCTTCCTACCAGAACATATTGATAGTCTTTGTCAATCATCAGCACTCGGTAGTCGGAGTAGAAGTTCATGAAGAAAGAGACTTTCAACAAGCCAGGAGTGCTTGTGGTCTTTGCCTTGCCCTCTGCAAGTCGGTAGACTCCGTCGCGATATCCGGAGTTGATTACCTGTATGTTGCCGTTGGGAAGCAGCTTGTATTCAGCGGTAACATTCTGCATGTCGCGTTCAAAACTGTGGTCGAAGCGAGCTATCTCGTACCATTTGCCGAGATATTTGTTAAGTTCTATGGCAACGGGTTCATTGTCTATTTTCGTTGTCGCAAAAAGGTTTGCCAATAACATAAGGATAAAAATTTTAGCATTCATAAATTTAATTTTCCGCTATAACAAGACGAAAATAATTTTTGTTCAAAGGATGTTTTACTAATGAAATTAATGTATATTTGCAGAACAATCTTCAGGGCAAGGTGAAATTCCTTTCCGGCGGTGATAGTCCGCGACTTCCTTAGGGAACTGATTCGGTGAAATTCCGAAACCGACGGTGATAGTCCGGATGATAGAAGATTATTTGTTTTTCAAGTGTTTTGTTTTGCCCTGAAGTCAAATTAATGATTTTAGGGATTTTTTTTATGTCATATAAAAAACAAGATATCGAATACATGCAGCGAGCCATTGAACTGGCACGACGTGGCGCTGGTTTCGTGAACCCTAATCCAATGGTGGGTTGTGTGGTGGTTAAAGATGATGTTATCATCACAGAGGGCTACCATGAATATTACGGCGGATTTCATGCAGAACGCAACGCATTGACTAATACTACCGCCGATTGTACAGGCGCAACTCTTTATGTCACTCTCGAACCTTGCTGCCATCATGGAAAGACTCCGCCTTGCACTGACATCATTATAGAAAAAGGTGTAAAGAAAGTCGTCGTCGGTCTTCTCGACCCTAATCCTCTCGTGAGCGGCAAGGGTATTTCAATACTTCAAGATGCAGGTATTGAAGTCGTAACAGGAGTGGAAGAAGGTAAGATAAAAGAACTTAATAAGGTTTTCTTAAAATATATTAAGACAAAACGTCCGTATGTCTTGTTGAAGACAGCAATGACTTTGGATGGTAAAATAGCTTCTTGTACCGGAGATTCCAAATGGATTACCAATGAGAAATCAAGGGAATTGGTTCATAAGCTACGTTCTGAAATGATGGGAATCGTGGCTGGAATAGGTACTGTCAATGCTGATAATCCTATGCTCAACTGTCGACTGGATTGTCAACAGTCGCTTCATCAGCCTATTAGAATCATAGTAGATTCAAAAGCATCAATTTCAACAGATTCACGGATAGTCAAGACTTCATGCGAATGCAGAACTATAATCGCACATATAAGCTCTGCTTCACAGGAAAATATTGAGAAACTCAACTCATTAAATGTAGAGACTTTGCTTTGTGAAGATAAAGACGGTCATGTAGATATTAACGACTTGATGCTGAAATTAGGACAAAAAGGTATTGACTCTTTGTTGCTTGAAGGTGGGTCATGTCTTAACGCGGCTTTCTTGCAGGCCGGCTGCGTGGATGAGGTTTATGCTTTCATAGCTCCTAAAATAATTGGCGGAACACAATCCAAATCGCCGATTGGAGGACAAGGTATCGAGTTGATGAAAGACGCTATAACCTTCGATAAGGTGGAAATAGAACAGATAGAGAACGATATATTGATAAAGTGTAAAATGATGTCTAAGTGACTCGGAGACTTATAATATGTTTACAGGAATAATTGAAGAAATAGGAAAGATTAAGTCGATAGAAAGACATTCTAACAGTATCAAGCTTACTGTTGCTGCTAAGAAGATAATGTCTGATATGCATATAGGCGACAGCATTTCAACAAATGGTATCTGCCTCACTGTAACAACATTCAGCGAGAATTCTTTTACTGTTGACGTGATGCCTGAGACAATGATGATGACTAACTTCAAGAATCTTAAAGTTGACGACTCAGTGAATCTCGAGAGAGCGCTTGCTGCAAACGGACGTCTCGGAGGTCATATAGTGTCTGGTCATATCGACGGAATTGGCACTATCATAAGAAAATATAACGACGATAAGGCGATAAGAATGTCGTTTTCAGCTTCACCTTCTATCTTAGAACTTATAGTGAAGAAGGGTTCTATCGCGATTGATGGAATCTCATTGACAGTGACAGATGTAGACTCGACTTCATTTTCTGTTTCTATAATAGAACATACTCAAGGAGAAACAACATTGACGTCTAAGAAGATAGGCGATACTGTCAATCTTGAAAACGATGTCATAGGAAAATATGTGCAGAAGATGTTTGCGGGAACACGTAATAATGCTTCTGCTGATTGTGACAATAATATTAATAAAGGTATAAGTTTGGATTTTTTGGAATCTAACGGATTTTGATAATAATTAAAAATTAAATATGGAAAAAGATAACAGATTTAACACTATTGAAGAAGCCATCGAAGATCTCAGAAACGGCAAGATGATTATCGTGATAGACGATCCTGACAGAGAAAACGAAGGCGATTTGATTTGCGCAGCTGAATTTGCTACTGTAGAAAATGTCAACTTCATGGCTTCATACGCTAAAGGCTTGATTTGTATGCCAATGAGCAAGGAACTTACTCATAAGTTGAAGCTTAACCAGATGGTGACAGAAAATACCGACAACCACTGTACAGCATTTACTGTTTCTATCGACCATGTTGAAACAACAACAGGTATCTCAGCAGTTGAACGTTCCATCACAGCTATTAAATGTGTTGAAGACGATGCTAAACCAGAAGACTTCAGACGTCCAGGTCATATGTTCCCTCTCGAAGCTCGTGAAGGCGGTGTGTTTAAACGTGACGGACACACTGAGGCAACTGTCGACTTCATGAAGATAGCTGGTCTTAAAGAATGTGGTCTCTGCTGTGAAATCATGCGTGAAGACGGCACAATGATGAGAACCACAGAACTTCTCGAGTTTGCTAAAGAACATAATCTTAAGATAACATCAATCTCTGACTTGATCAGATATAGAAGAAAGACAGAGTCGTTGGTAGAGAAAGTGACAGAGGCTGAGATGCCGACAAAATACGGTAACTTCATCGCTCATGGATATATCGACAAAGTTACAGGCGACCATCATGTTGCTTTGGTTAAAGGTGATGTTACAGGCGATGATCCTGTATTGTGCCGTGTGCACTCAGAATGTCTCACCGGTGATGCTTTTGGTTCATTGCGTTGCGACTGTGGTGATCAGCTTCATGAGGCTATGCGTCGCATTGAGGAAAAGGGCAGAGGCGTTATCTTGTATCTCAAACAAGAGGGTAGAGGTATAGGCTTGATAAATAAACTGAAGGCATATAAACTACAGGATGAAGGTTTGGATACAGTAGAAGCTAACCTCGCATTAGGATTTGCTGCCGACCTCAGAGATTACGGAACAGGTGCATCAATATTGTCTGATTTGGGAATTAGCAAGATAACAGTCATGACCAACAATCCAATGAAGATAACAGGCTTGAATGCTTATGGTATCGAAATAGTAGGTCGTGAACCAATAGAGATGACATGCAATGAGAAAGACGCTTTTTATCTCTATACCAAATACAAGAAGATGGGACACATGCTTCATGTTAAGGAGATGCCAAAACGTCAAGATGCTGAATGATAATAAAAAGTCTATGAGTTTGGTATTATAATAAAGTTTGAGTATAACATTAAAACAGGATAAATATGAATATTTTAGAAGGAAAATTAATTGCTGAAGGTCATAAGATTGCTATCGTAGCAGGACGTTTCAACGAAATTATTACAAATAAATTATTAGGTGGTGCTGTTGATGCTTTCAAACGTCATGGTGGTGAAGAGAAAGACATCGATTTGGCATGGGTTCCAGGTGCTTTTGAGATTCCATTGATTGCAAAGAAAATGGCAGAGACAAAGAAATACGATGCAGTTATCTGTTTAGGTGCAGTTATCCGTGGCGCTACTCCACATTTTGATATGGTTGCCAATGAAACAACAAAAGGCATTGCTGCTGCAGGCTTACAAACAGGAGTGCCAATCATATTCGGAGTTCTCACAACAGACAATATCGAACAAGCTGTTGAGAGAGCAGGTTCTAAAGCAGGCAACAAAGGTTTCGAAGCTGTTACAACAGCTATTGAGATGATTAACTTGATGAAGCAGATTTAATCTTTGATGTATATAAACAAAAAATCCTCCGAGAAATCGGAGGATTTTTTTATGAAGTGATTTTTAATTATTCACCTTTAGCTTCTTTTTGAGCTTTTTCGAAGTTTTCTTTCAATTCAGCGAAAACGTCTAAGTCACCTAAAGTAGTGCGTTCAACATTGTCGTTGATTTGTTTAACAGCGCGTTTTGTTGATTTAGCTGCTTTTTCTTTAACTTCTGTTTCAGCTTCGCGTTCAACAGCTACTTTGTCTTCCCAAATACGTGAGTGAGAAAGGATGATCTTCTTGTTTTCTTTTGAGAATTCGATAACTTTGAAGTCGATTGTTTCGTCCATCTTAGCGTTTGAACCGTCTTCTTTTCTGAGGTGACGATTTGGACAGAAACCTTCAACGCCGTAAGGTAATGAAACTACAACGCCTTTATCGCTTGTGCTGATGATTGTGCCTTGTTGAATTGAACCGATTGTGAAGATGCTTTCGAATACATCCCATGGGTTTTCTTCAAGTTGTTTGTGGCCTAAGCTGAGGCGGCGGTTTTCTTCATCAACGTCGAGAACGATAACTTCGATAGTGTCACCAATCTTTGTGAATTCTGCTGGGTGTTTGATTTTCTTTGACCAGCTGAGGTCTGAGATGTGGATCAAGCCATCAACACCTTCTTCGATTTCTACGAATATACCGAAGTTAGTGAAGTTACGTACTGTAGCGTTTTGTTTTGAACCGATAGCGTAACGTTCTTTAATGTTTGCCCATGGATCTGGAATGAGTTGTTTCATACCCAAAGACATTTTGCGTTCTTCGCGGTCTAATGTCAAAACTTTAGCTTGAACGTCGTCACCGATCTTCAAGAAGTCTTGAGCTGTGCGTAAGTGTTGTGACCATGACATTTCTGAAACGTGGATTAAACCTTCTACGCCAGGAGCGATTTCG
>JAFZDU010000110.1 GCA_017561025.1 Bacteroidales bacterium
CAAATGATTTATGAATTTTTCTTTGAGAAGATTTTTGTTTTTCTTGAAAGAACATAGCGAGCTATGTGATTGAAAGAAAGGCGAAAAGATTCCAAGAAAAAACATAAAGCATGCAAAAGTTTTAATCGTTACTCTCAAAAAATATTTAAACGGGGAATTTATAGAAGTCCCCTTAAAAAAAGACGTGTCAATGATGTGCTATATGTAAGAATCATTGACGCGTCTTTACATTTAGACGCCACATGAGTGACGTCTCTACTTGTAGTCTTGTTGACTTGTAGTCTTTAAGAATTACATTCTAGCATCGCTCCATGCCTGTGGATTGTTCTTCCACTCTAACAAAGAAGCCAAATCGTCTTCTCTGATGTAGTTTTCTTCAGCTGCTTTTTGGATTAATGCGTTGTAGTTTGTCAATGTGAACAACTCGCATTTGTTGTTTTTGAAGTTCTCTGTTGCAACTTCCATTCCGTATGTGAAGATTGCGAGCATGCCTTTAATGACGGCGCCTTTTTCGCGTAATGCTTCAACAGCGTTCAAGCTTGACTTGCCTGTTGATACCAAGTCTTCGATGATGACTACTGATTGTCCGCTATTGATGACACCTTCAATTTGGTTGTTCATGCCGTGTGATTTTTTCTCGGAACGTACATATACGAAAGGCAATCCTAACTCTTGTGCTACCAAAGCTCCTTGAGGAATACCACCTGTAGCTACGCCGGCGATAACGTCCGGTTTGCCGAATTTGTCCAAACACATCTTCACAAAACCCTCACGGATGAATGTCCTAACTTGTGGGTATGACAATGTTACGCGATTGTCGCAGTAGATAGGACTTTTTAATCCTGATGCCCATGTAAAAGGATTTGCAGGATTCAATTTAATTGCTTTAATTTGCAAAAGAAAACTGGCAAGAGCCATTGATGTTTCTTGTTCGTTCATAAAATTAACCTTTAAATTTTTGGCAAATGTATAGACTTTTTTGCAATAATAAGACGCTAGTGTGCAGAAATTTTTTTGAACAATCGTTGGATGCTGATGTAAACGACAGCGTATATACGACTCAAGTCTTTGAAAATACGTTTGATATAGTTGAAAAATGGCTCAACGAAAGCGATGAGAATCTCGAGATAAATGAGGTTGATAATGATATATTAGCTGCTGTCATAAAAAAAATATTTAGATTCGCTCCAGCAGCCGGCGGACTGGTCCTCATTAATAATGGAATAGCTGCAATTGAAAGAAACGGAATACCTGATTTGCCAAAAGGTCATATAGAGAAAAACGAGTCGCCTGATGTGGCTGCCCTTCGTGAAGTAAGTGAGGAGACTGCTATGTCAAAACTCTCGATAATAAAACAACTTCCATCAACATTCCATTGCTATCTTCTTAACAACCAATGGACTCTGAAAAAAACATCCTGGTTTCTCATGAAATCTGACGATGAATTCAATCCTAAACCACAGCAGGAAGAAGGTATTTCTAAAGTATATATCCTCAACAAAGACAACATAAACGATTTTCTGGAAAAAACATATTCGTCCATTCGTTTGTCTTTGGAAGATGAAATAATGAATATACTAGACAATGATTGTTGACCGTTGAACGTTGTATGTTGACATAAAAATACTAAAATGAAAAAAGCTGTTTTCTCTGGTTCATTCGACCCTATAACAAAAGGTCATGAAGATATAGTGTTGAAAGCATTGCCTCTCTTCGATGAGATAATTGTTGCAATCGGCTACAATATAATGAAAAAAAATGCCTATACTTTGGAGCAAAGAATGCAATGGATTAAAGACGTGTTTGCCGATTGCCCTAAAGTTAAAGTGGCTTGTTATGAAGGCCTTACTGTCGATTTCTGTAAAGAAGTCGGTGCTGACTACATAATAAGAGGTCTGCGCGGACCAATAGATCTGGAGTACGAGACAACAATAGCTGAGGCTAACAAAAAAATCAATCATGAGGTGGATACGGTTTTCTTCCTTACCAACCCAAACCTTCGCTGCGTCTCATCAACAGTCGTCCGTGACTTGTTGAGACATAATGCTTCAATAACTGAATTTGTTCCTTCTAAAATTTGTGATGAAATTGTTGAAGCTTCCAAATGAAACAACAACAATCTTTATGACATCCTTTGTTTTTTATGAAAAATTATAAAATCCTTTTTTTATCAGTATTATTGTTCCTTTTTGGAAATGCCGCAGATTCTCAGAATGTTGTAATAAACGGTAAGGTCAATGAGGCAAATGCTCTTGTACGTTTGCTGACTTACAACGATATGCTTACATGTGAGCAGACTCTCGTTTATGAAACCAGATCTGATGCTGATGGTAATTTTATTATTGAAAAAAATATCGATGATATAAGCCTGGCGCAAATAGCTGTCAATCTGGAACGTATTGAAATTTTAATAAAACCGGAATCCTCATATAAAATTGAAATCAATATCCCTGAACACGATGTCAATGCTTCTTATTTCGAACGTCAGTCGCCTACCTTGAAGATGCTTGAAGAAAAAGACGATGACCTTTATTATCAATATTATATGTCGGGGATGATCATAGATGACTTCGTCATGGATAATTTCAATCAGTTATATAGAGGCCGTAAACTCTCGCTGCTAGATACCCTTGATGTCCAAATAGAAAAAGTGCTTGGAAAAGTCAAGTCTGATTACATCAAGGAAAACATACGTTATCGTAAGGCTGCAATACAGATGATGATCAATAACGATAACGCCAAAAAAGTTACTGAGCAGTATTTTAACAAACAAGAGGTGTTGTATTCGCAGCCTGCTTATATGAATCTTTTCCAGGAGATATTTACAAATTATCTGAGCTCTAGACAATTCAATCCATCCGACCTCAGATACCTGCTTTATTCCACTTATGACAAGTTCGTGTCGTATCTGAAAGAAAAAGATGTCTTTTTGGCAGAAAATCAAAATCTTGCTGAGATAATAATAGCATGGAATCTTAAAAGGATGTATTATGAGATGCCTGACGAGAAGGCATATATCCTGGATTATCTCAAAACAATGGGGCAAAATACTAAGAATCAGTATAATAGGAAAATAATTGAAGATATCTTAAAGCAGATTGATAGACTGTCGTTCAACTCTGAGGCACCTGATTTTTCATTGAAAGACGTAAATGGCAATGTCGTGAGACTGTCTGATTTCAAGGAAAATATGCTCCTTGTCCAGTTCGTGAACGCAGTGTCGCACATGACAGATTATCAGTTTGAGCTGATGAAGGATTTTTCTAACCAATGGCAGGATACTATACAAATAGTTACTATAGCAACAAGGGAAAGCTTTGAAGACTATAAGCAGGTGTTTAAGGAAAAAGACTACAAATGGACATTGCTAAACCTTGAAAATGAGATACTTCTTCTTGAAAAATATCAGGTTATGACATTCCCTGATTATGTCATTATCGGCAAAAACGGAAGGATAGGAATGTCGCCAGCACCATCTCCGGAACAATATCTCGACTTTCATGTAAGAAGATTATTTAATTATTATAAAAAATAGTTATTTTTGCACAACATTTGATATAATTAGGAATTAGGAGTTAGGAATTAGGAATTGAGAAATTTGAAAAATAATTAAAAATAAATATATGGGATTTTTTGCTAAATTGTTCGGTAACAAAGCAATGCGCGACAACAAAGCCTTGCAGCCGATTTTGGATAAGACATTAGAAGCTTACGAAAAGATAAAAGGTTTAGACATTGACGCACTTCGTCATAAGACAGTAGAGTTTAAGGAATATATCAACAACTACATCGCTGAAGATGAAGCTCGTATCAACGAACTTAAACAAAGAGCCGAAAACGACGATTTAGACCTTGAAAAGAAAAACGAACTTTTCGAACAAGTAGATAAACTCGAGAAACAACAGCTCGAGAAGATTGAAGAGGCTCTCAATACCATCATGCCTGAGGCATTCGCAGTCTTGAAAGAAACAGCAAAACGTTTCAAGGAAAATGAAATAGTGGAAGCTACAGCCACTGAATTAGACCGCGACCTCGCAGCAAAATTCGATCACATCAACATAGAAGGCGATAAGGTTTATTACAACAATAGCTGGATCGCAGGCGGTAATACCGTTAAATGGGACATGGTCCCCTACAACGTACAGATTCTAGGCGGTACCGTATTGCATCAAGGTAAGATAGCTGAGATGGCAACCGGTGAGGGTAAGACATTAGTCGCTACTTTCCCTGTTTATCTCAATGCTCTCGCAGGTCGCGGCGTCCACGTCGTCACTGTTAACGACTACCTCGCAAAACGTGACTCCGAGTGGATGGGAACAATATACGAATTCCTCGGTCTGACAGTGGATTGTATCGACAAGCATGAGCCTAACTCACAAACACGTCGTAACGCTTATCTCGCTGATATCACTTACGGAACAAACAACGAATTCGGTTTCGACTACTTGCGCGACAACATGACAGGCACACCTGATGAGCTGGTACAACGCAGACATCACTTCGCCATCGTCGACGAGGTCGACTCTGTCTTGATAGACGACGCCCGTACACCTTTGATCATCTCAGGTCCTACACCACGCGGCGACCATCAGGAATTCGATGTCTTGAAATCTGACGTCGTGAAACTTTATGAAGCTCAGAAACGCCTCGTGACATTATGTCTTGCTGAGGCAAAGAAAATATTGACAGACCCTAACGCAACTCAAGAACAGAAGAACCATGGCGCAAACCAATTGTTCCGCGCTTATAGAGGCCTTCCTAAAAACAACGCTTTAATCAAGTTCTTGAGCGAAGAAGGTATGAAAGCCTTGATGCAAAAGACAGAAGGATTCTATCTCCAGGAACAACAGAAGAATATGCATATCATCGACGATGAACTTTATTTCGTTATCGATGAAAAATTACATAGCGTTGACCTTACAGAAAAAGGTATCGACGAACTTACTAAGGCTTATAACGACTCGTCATTCTTCATCTTGCCTGACGTGGGAAGTGAAATAGCTGAACTCGAACGCAGCGGACTTTCTAATGACGAAAAGCTTATCAAGAAGTCAGAACTCCTCCGTAACTTTTCAGAAAAATCGGAACGTTTACATACAGTACAACAGCTTCTTAAGGCTTATACATTATTCGAAAAGGACGTCGACTACGTTATCATGGATAACAAAATCAAGATTGTCGACGAACAGACAGGCCGTATCATGGAAGGACGTCGCTGGTCAGATGGCTTGCACCAAGCAGTTGAGGCTAAGGAAAACGTCCATGTGGAAGCTGCTACACAGACTTATGCTACAATCACATTGCAGAACTACTTCCGTATGTATCACAAACTCGCTGGTATGACAGGTACTGCTGAGACAGAAGCAGGTGAGTTCTGGGATATCTACAAATTGGATGTCGTCGTAATTCCTACAAACAAGCCAATCGCTCGTATCGACGCAGAAGATTTGATTTACAAGACAAAACGTGAAAAATATAATGCCGTTATCGATAAGATCCAAGAGTTTGTCAATGAAGGCCGTCCTGTACTCGTAGGTACAACATCCGTCGAGGTATCAGAACTCCTTTCTCGTATGCTCACTCGTAAGGGTATCAAACATAACGTCTTGAATGCTAAGCTGCACGCTAAGGAAGCTCAGATCGTTAAAGATGCTGGTCAGCCAGGCGTTGTAACTATCGCTACTAACATGGCTGGTCGTGGTACCGACATCAAGTTGGGACCTGGCGTCAAGGAAGCCGGCGGTCTCGCTATCATAGGTACAGAACGTCACGAGTCACGCCGCGTCGACCGTCAGTTGCGCGGTCGTTCAGGCCGTCAGGGCGACAATGGTAGCTCACAGTTCTTCGTATCTCTTGAAGACGACCTCATGCGTATGTTCGGCTCTGACCGTATCGCTCCTCTCATGGACAGAATAGGTCTGCAGGAAGGCGAGGTTATCCAACATTCAATGATAACAAAACAAATCGAGAAGGCTCAGAAGAAAGTTGAAGAGAACCACTTCGGAACACGTAAGCATCTCCTCGAGTATGACGACGTCATGAACTCACAGCGTGAGGCTATATATGAAAAGAGACGCCATGCCTTGTTCGGAGAACGCCTTTCAATAGACATCAATAATATGATGTACGATTTAGGAGAATCATTGATTGAGAGATACCATGAAAATAATGATTACTACGGACTTAAATTAGACGTGCTTTCTACAATGGGTATCGATCTTCCTTTTGAAGAAGATGAATTCAGACGCGCTAAATTGGATGTCTTGGCAGATAAGTTGTTCAATAAAGCATTGGAAGTTTATAATAACAAGACACGTGTCATCGGTGAAAGAACATTGCCTGTAATTGAAAACGTACATAAAAACACACAATACGAAAACATACTCATCCCATTCACAGATGGCAAGAAGAGCATGAATGTAGTTGTCAACTTGAAGAAAGCCGTTGAAAACGGTGCTAAGGAAATATCTTTGGCAGTTGAGAAATTCATCACTTTGGGTATCATCGACGAGTCATGGAAAGAACACCTCCGTGAATTGGATGAACTGAAACATTCTGTACAGAATGCTCATTACGAACAAAAAGACCCTCTCTTGATTTATAAGTTCGAGTCGTTCAATTTGTTTAAACAGATGATTCAGAAAATCAACACCGACGTTATCTCATTCTTGATGCGTGCTGACGTCCCAATGCAGGAAAACAATCAGGTTAGAGAACAAAGAGCAAGAGCTATAGACAGAAGCAAGTTGCAAGAACAACGTAACGACTTGTTGTCACAGTCACATAGCAATACACAAGAACGTCAGGTCACTCAGCCAGTTCATGTTGAGAAGAAGGTCGGAAGAAATGACCCATGTCCATGTGGCAGCGGCAAGAAGTATAAGAACTGTCACGGAAGAGAAGAGTGATTCAATTGATTAGCAAAATCAGAAGATGAAAATACAGGAGTGCTGCGAAATAAAAGGCAGCACTCTTTTTTTGTAAAAAAACACATTCTCTTTCAACAAAAATATAATATCTTTGTAAAGTTATCTATTAACATTCAAAAGTAATTTTATGGTCATATCTCAAAGACAGTGTATGCGTCAAAAGTCAAAGGCAATTCTCTTTGTCCTTCTGTCTTTCGTCTTTTGTCATAACCTCATGGCGCAGCAGAAATCTGATACTCTGTCGAGGCCTCGAGTAGGTGTGGTGTTAAGCGGCGGTGGCGCAAAAGGATTTGCCCATATCGGCGCTCTCAAGGTCATAGAGGAATCGGGCCTGCCGATAGATTATATTGCTGGAACAAGTATGGGCAGCATCATCGGCGGTTTTTACGCCATAGGATATTCCCCCGAGATGATGACTCAGCTCGTGAAAGAGCAGAACTGGGATGCCGTTATGTCGGATGCCATACCTCAAAAATATATCCCTGTCGACGATAAGATTCTCGATCGTCATTATCTTGCGACATTCCCTTTCAGAGATAGGAAGATACAGATGAAGTCTGCCATCTATGAAGGCGAGATGATTAACCTCTTGCTGGCACGCCTCACTTCTCCCGTATATAAGATAAGAAACTATGAAGAGCTGTCAGTACCTTTCTTCTGCATAGGCACCGACATTGAAAACGCAGATGCTTACGAGATGACGAAAGGCAATCTGCAACGTTCGATAAGAGCTTCCATGTCGATTCCTTTTTATTTCTCTCCTGTTGAGGTGGATGGTCGTCTGCTCATCGACGGCGGCCTAAGAAACAATTTCCCTGTGCCTAATATGCGTAATAAAGATGTCGACATTATAATAGGTGTCGACGTGCAGCGCGACTTCCACAAGAAAGAGGAACTTAACTCTATGGCGATAATTATGGACCAGATAGTGGCGATGGCTGATGTCGATGCATATACCAGAGCTAAAGAAGATGTGGATATATATATCAAACCTGACCTCATAAAGTACGGAATGATGGACTTCAACTCCTACGATTCCATTATCGCTTTGGGTGAGATTGCTGCACGCGAGAAACTGCCTCAACTAAAACATCTCGCAGATTCAATAAGAAATATTCAAGACTTTAAAATAGAACGTCCCGATGTCAAGCCTCTCGACTCTGTATATGTAGTGGCTCTTAAGATAGAAGGCGTCAGTGAAGAGAATAGCAGATTCATAAGGAAGTCTTTCGCAAGATATTATCCTATAGTGATGTCGATAGATGATATTGAAACCTCCATCATGAGAATTTATGCTACAGGCTATTATAGTAATATTTGGTATGAATTCAGGCCTGCAGCAAAAGGCGTTAACCTCGTTATGCACTGCAAGGAGAAAGAAGAAGAGACAGTATCGGTAGCTGCTCATTATGACACTGATTATGGTATAGGAATACTGGCTAATGTAACCCTGAAGAATGTTCTCGACTTCCCTAGAAGGTCTACACTTTCGGCTGATATCAATATCGCTGAAGATCCATATTTCAAACTCAGATTCCATTCTAACGTCTCGCAGAAATTCAAATACGGAACAGATGTCTCAGTGATAAGCCTCTTCATGAATCAGTATGACGACAGAATCATAAACAATTCATACAGCGTGCAAGATAACAAGCTGGATCTGTTTGTGGAATATATGCCTAATCTGGAACGTCAGCTTAGACTTGGAATGGTGGCTAACTATGTTCACCTGAGAGACAACCTAGTTCACGTCGTTAAAGCCGACAACTATGATTTCGTGCCTTATGCATATCTGAATTATCATGTGGATAATGAGGATTCTCCTACATTCGCCTCTCGCGGCTGGAAACTCAATGTCAACGGAAAGTATATTATGCCTTTCATTGAACTTGAAGACGGCTCGCTAATGCGTAACTCTATCGTGATAAAGTGTGATGTGGAAGGCTCAATAGCAGTAGGCGCTAAGAACGCATTGAAGCTTGGTGCCACCTTGGGCTCTTCTTTAGGAGGTAATGAGCTGCCTCTCTGTTATAGATTCTTTGTAGGAGGTCAGTCGCATATGAGATATTTCGATAATATTATCTCTTTCGACGGTTTGAAATTCACACAGATGTACGGCGACCATATCGCAATTGGAAAGATGTCGTGGCAATGTAATTTCTATAGAAATTTTTATGCAGTGGCTAGTGTTAACGGAGGTTATGTAACTGATCAATATGATATGTGGTTTGCTGATGACAGCTTTGTCTTCGGCGGCGGCCTGACCTTAGGCATGAAGACAGTGGCAGGACCTATTGAAGTCAGCCTGATGGGCTCCAACAGATGCTCCGATATGGTCGGCTTCCTCAATGTGGGATATTGGTTTTAAATGAAAATAAATTCTAATAAAAATATAAGCATTATGAAATACACAAGAGTACTTTTGAAATTAAGTGGCGAGGCTTTGATGGGCAACCAACAATATGGCATCGACCCAGAACGTCTTAACGATTATGCAGAAGAAATAGCAGAAGCATCAAAACAAGCTCAGATAGCAATCGTTATCGGTGGCGGTAACATTTTCCGTGGATTGCAAGGCGCAAGCAAAGGCATGGACAGAATACAAGGCGACTATATGGGCATGCTCGCTACTGTCATCAACAGCATGGCTCTGCAGTCAACATTACAAGCAAAAGGTGTTAAAACAGCTTTGTTGTCAGGCGTTTTCATCGACCGTATCGCTGATTCTATGAGCAGTGCCAAAGCAATAAAATTATTGGAAGAAGGCAATGTCGTTATCATCGGTGGCGGCTCAGGCAATCCATTCTTCACAACAGACACTGCATCAGCATTGAGAGCTGTTGAAGTTAGAGCCGACATCATCTTGAAAGGAACACGCGTTGACGGCATCTACACAGCTGACCCAGAAAAAGATCCTACAGCAACAAAATTCGATCATATCACATACGACGAGGCTTATAGCAAAAATCTTAAAGTCATGGATTTGACAGCATTTACATTATGTAAAGAAAACAATATGCCTATGTATGTCTTCGATATGAACACAAAAGGCAATTTGTTGAAAGTCCTCAATGGAGAAGAAATTGGAACTTTGGTGACAAAATAATATCGATATAAAAGAAAAATTTTTATTTTTGTGCTGTAAAATGAATTTATTATGACAGACGAATCTCAATTTATTCTAGATGAAGCAACTGAAACCATGGAAAACACCATGAAACACATGGAAAACGAGTTTCAGAAGATCAGAGCAGGCAAGGCAAGCCCTGCAATGTTACAAGGTGTTAAGGTAGAATACTACGGAACAATAGTTCCAATCGAACAGACTTCTAACATCGGTACTCCAGACCCACGTCAAATCATCGTTCAACCTTTCGATAAAAGTTCAATCCAAGCTATTGAAAAAGCTATATTGGCAGCTAACTTAGGTTTTAACCCTAAAAATGAAGGCGATTTCTTACGTATCCTCGTTCCTCCATTGACAGAAGAACGTCGTAAAGATCTCGCAAAACGCTCAAAGACAGTAGCTGAAGAAACAAAGGTCGGTATCCGTAACATCCGTCGTAACGCTAACGATGACGCTAAGAAACTTAAAGACGAAGGCGTTTCAGAAGACGAAGTTAAGATGGTTACAGAAAAGATACAAGAACTTACAGACAAATACGTCAAGAAAATCGACGAACTCTGTGAGTTGAAGGTTAAAGATATCTTGACAGTCTGATTTTTGAAGACAACAAGTAAAAAAAAGAGGCTGTCTAACAAGTAAAGTGAACCCCAAAGTTTGGACAAAAAACTTTGGGGTTCACTTTACTTTTTTTGTTAAACGGTCTCTTTATTTTGAACGCATTCGATGCGTCCTACAAAATCATGCGGGACAATAAAACCTGTAGGGACACATCGAATGTGTCCTTATAGCTTTTGAATGCATTCGACGCTGCATTCGATGCGTTCCTACAAAATCATGCGGGACAAAAAATCTGTAGGGCACATCGAATGTGTCCTTATAACTTTTGAATGCATTCGACGCTGCACTTGGACGCATTCGATGCGTCCCTACAAAATCATGCGGG
>JAFZDU010000111.1 GCA_017561025.1 Bacteroidales bacterium
AACCCAGAAGGCACAGCCGACGTACTCAAAGCAGCTGGCATGGAATACTTCATCCACGTCAAGAGCAACGTCTTAGAGACATTACAAGATTTTCAAAAGAAATTAGGTATAACAAAATAAAGAAAGGAGTAAACGATGAAGCCAAATTTTAAAGATATAAACATCAACGTTATACCTCAGACAGAAGACCCAAAAGAATGGGAAAACAAAAACGGTATCAAACCAGAATGGGAAACTGTTGAACATATCAACGTACGTCCTGCTTACACTTCAGCACAGCTCGAAGGTATGGAACACCTCAACTATGCAGCAGGTATCGCTCCTTACCTCCGCGGACCTTACTCAACAATGTACGTGATGCGTCCTTGGACAATCCGTCAATATGCAGGTTTCTCAACAGCTGAAGAATCAAATGCTTTCTACCGTCGTAACATCGCTGCTGGACAAAAAGGCTTGTCAGTCGCTTTCGACCTTGCTACACACCGTGGCTATGACGCCGACCACGAACGCGTTATGGGCGACGTCGGCAAAGCAGGCGTAAGTATCTGTTCAGTAGAAGACATGAAAGTCTTATTCGACCAGATTCCTCTCAACAAGATGTCTGTTTCTATGACAATGAACGGCGCTGTTTTGCCAGTATTGGCATTCTACATAGTCGCTGCTTTGGAACAAGGCGCTACCTACGAAGAACTTCAAGGTACAATCCAAAACGACATCTTGAAAGAGTTCATGGTTCGTAACACATATATCTATCCACCTGAGTTCTCAATGCGTATCATCGCCGACATCTTCGAATTCACATCTAAGAAGATGCCTAAGTTCAACTCTATCTCTATCTCTGGCTACCACATGCAAGAAGCTGGTGCTACATGCGACATCGAGTTGGCTTACACTTTGGCTGACGGTTGGGATTATCTCCGTACAGGTGTCAAATCAGGTCTCGACATCGACGCTTTCGCACCACGTCTTTCATTCTTCTGGTGTTCAGGAATGAACCACTTCATGGAAATCGCTAAGATGCGTGCAGCTCGTATGTTATGGGCCAAGATCGTCAAGACTTTCAATCCTAAGAGCGAAAAGTCATTGGCACTCCGTACACACACTCAAACATCAGGCTGGTCATTGACAGAACAAGACCCATTCAACAACGTAGCACGTACATGTATCGAAGCTATGGGCGCAGCACTCGGCCACACACAATCATTGCACACCAATGCTTTGGACGAAGCTATCGCTCTTCCTACAGACTTCTCAGCACGTATCGCTCGTAACACTCAAATCTACATCCAAGAAGAAACTAACGTATGTAGAGTAGTTGACCCATGGGCAGGTTCTTACTACATTGAATCATTGACAAAAGAAATCGCCGACAGAGCTTGGGAACACATCATGGAAATCGAAGCTATGGGCGGTATGGCAAAAGCTATCGAGACAGGTCTTCCAAAGATGCGTATCGAAGAAGCAGCAGCACGCAAACAAGCTCGTATCGACGCTGGCAGCGAAATCATCGTTGGTATCAACAAGTTCCGTCTCGAACATGAAGACGCTATCGAAACTCTCGAAGTCGACAACACTGCAGTTCGTGACTCACAAATCAAACGTCTCAACGACTTACGCGCTAAACGTAACCAAGCTGACGTCGACCGTTGCTTAGCAGCTATCACAAAAGCAGCTGAGACAGGCGAAGGCAACTTGTTAGAATTAGCAGTTGAAGCAGCTAAATGCCGCGCTACATTAGGCGAAATCTCTATGGCATGCGAAAAAGTAGCAGGTCGTTATAAAGCAGTTATTCGTACAATCTCAGGAGTTTATTCTATGGAAACTAAAGGTGATGCTAAATTTGCAGAAGCAGTCGCTAAGGCTGACGAATTCGCAAAAGTTGAAGGACGCCGTCCTCGTATCATGATCGCTAAGATGGGTCAAGACGGTCACGACCGCGGTGCTAAGGTTGTAGCAACAGGTTACGCTGACATAGGCTTCGACGTAGATATGGGTCCATTGTTCCAAACACCTGCAGAATCAGCACGTCAAGCAGTTGAAAACGACGTTCACATCCTCGGCGTTTCAAGTTTGGCAGCAGGTCACAAGACTCTCGTTCCTCAAGTTATCGAAGAACTCGAGAAGTTAGGTCGCCCAGACATCATGGTAGTTGTCGGTGGTGTTATCCCTCCACAAGATTACCAATTCTTATATGACGCTGGCGCAGCAGCTATCTTCGGACCTGGTTCAGTCATCAGCGACTCTGCAATCAAGATGTTAGATTTGCTTTTAGCAGCAAGAGGATAATAGCAGCGAGCTATGAGCCTTGAGCTGTGAGCTCAAAATAACAAAAGGCTAAAGGATTTCCTTTAGCCTTTTATTTTTACTACATCTGTCGCTCCTACGGAGCTGATTTGAGTACACTTTCTTTCCTATTTTTTTTGACAAAAAAACCTCAGAACTTTTTAATTCTGAGGTTTGATTTTTTTGAATCTCTGAGTTTTATTTAACTACGAGTTTCTCAACTTTGTTGTTTATATTAATAATGTAAACTCCTTTGTTCAAGTCTTCAATATTGACTGTTGTGTTGTCAACGACATTGACTTCTTTCACGCAGCGGCCTGTCATGTCGAAGATTCTTGCCATTCCTTCTTCAGCACCCTCAATGATGATTGATGTTGTTGCAGGATTTGGATAGATGTTGAAGTTATTTTCAACGATTTCTATTGTGCCTTCCAATGTTGTCTTGAACTCTATCTTTGTGATTTCGCCCCATTCGCCATTGACGTTCTTGCCTTGTGCGATAGCGAAATATTCTGTCTCTGCTGTCAAGTCAATCCATTCCCATTCATCAATGTCATAAAGAGCATATGGATCTTCGTGAAGAATCTGCATTGTTGAGTCAACGCCTATTGAATCAGCATAAAGTTTCTCGATGAGGATGTAATGATATTCTGATGTCTCTTCATTAGGTGTTGCTGTCACAAATACAGATGTCGTTGTTTTGACTTCCACTTTAAGATCTATGATAGATACGCCTTCTCCGCCAAGTATAGCTGTTGACACCTTCTTGGTATCTAATTGTATTGTATTTCCTTCAGCATCTTTTGACAATGCATAGAGTGTGTATTCTGTGTTAGGGATAAGTTTATTCCATGTGCTTTTAGCAGTACCTGTCTTTTTGCCGCCCCATGATTCAATGAGCTGTTCCAAAGATGCACCCATCCATGTAATCCATTGTTGCATTTCTGCTTCAGTGCTGAGCAAAATGATATATGATGCGCACTCTCCTACTGGAGTGAAAGTAGCTTCTACTGTTGTGTAAGTAACTTCGCCTACAGTTATATCAATTATAGGTTCTGCTGTTTCTGGTTCTTCACCGCATTCATATTCTTGGATGCCGAAGGCAGCGAGAGCTGTTATCACATCTTCAGCTGTCTCTATTGAAGCGATGTCATCAAGAGCGATGCTTTTATCTGGAGCGATGAGCATTGTTGTTGGCATCTCGCATTGAAGTGCTTGCCAGATGTCCATAGCTGGACCTTCCATGCCATAACTATCGTCTGTGTTATGAATCATTGGAAATTCGATTCCATATTCTTCTACATATTTCTGTGTTGCGCTTGTTGTACCATTAGGAACGATGCCTACAAAGAACACATCGTGTTGGTTACATCCTAAATTCTTATAAGCCTCCACCAATGCTGGAGTGACTGTTGGAGTAGCGCCATTTGTTCTTGTGTTAACATGCAACAAGACATATTGACCGCCTTCGAGGATTTCGTATAAATGGATTTCGTCACCGAAATAATCTGTTGCTGTAAAGTCAGGTGCTGTAGTTTGTGCATTCAATCCAAGACCGAATATCACTGCGATTAGAATAGATAATAATTTCTTCATAGTTATAATTTTTAATTGTTAAAAGTTGAGCAAATATAACAATTATATCAAATAAAAAAAGTAGCAATCAAAATTTGACTGCTACTTTTTTCAATATGATTTTTATCGATATTATTCAACAACTAATTTTTGGATGTTGTAGTTGCTATCTTGTTTTACAGAGATGAAATAAACACCTTTGTTCAAGTCTTCGATGTTGATAGAAGCGTTGCTCATTTCAACAACTGTTTGTTTTACACAACGACCTGTCATGTCGAAGATGCTTACTTGAGCTTCACCGTTCAATGATGATTCGATATTGATCATTGATTTAGCTGGGTTTGGATAGATGTTGAAGTTAGCGTTTACTTCTTCCAAAGCGTCGCCAGCTGGAGTTGTGAAGTGTACGATTGCTGTTTCACCCCATTCGCCGCCAGCGTTCAAAGCTGAACCTAAAGCAACGTATTCTGTTTCTGGAGTAAGATTATCCCATGAAGCTGATGTTGTCATGTAAGCTGGATAACCATCGTTGCGAACTTGAGCGATAACATACTCAACGCCATATTCATCAAATACTGATTTCTTAACAAGACCGAAGTGGAATTCTACTGCATAGTCATTTGGAGTAGCTGTGATAGTAACGCTTGTTGCCATTGGCTTAACGTTCAATTCAACTGTAGCTGGACCAACTGGTTGTTCAACGATGAATTCTTTAATGATTGGTTTGAACCATTCGCCTTCGCCGTTTCTACCTATTGCAACAACGTAGTAAGGAGCATTAGGTTCGAATCTTGGAGCGCCTGTTTCTTCGTTCTTGATAGGAACTTGATATGAGTCAGCGTCGCATAATGGATAATCGTCATTAACAAGGCTGTTAAGGAAGATGAATTGTTTTTCTGATGGGAATACACCTTCAACAGCACCTTCTTCATAGTATGATTTCTTTACGAAGCCGAAGTGGTATTCTGCTGTTGATTCGTTTGGAGTTGCATTAGCGATAACGTATGCTGCTGTAACTTGAACTGAAAGTTCGATTTCAACATCACCTGCATCACCAGGACATAATGTTCTTGTTTCGATAACACTCAATTCACCGTTTTCACCATTACGGCCAATAGCTTGTGCATAAACGAAATATTTTGTTGATTCTTTCAAGCCTTCGAATGTGTGAGTGAATTCTCTGTCTTCTGTTCTTTCACCATCTGCAATAACATCTTCAGCTGTTAAGTTAGCTGATTCTGAAATTGTATAGTAGAATTCTTTTACAGCACCGTTAGCACGGAAGTCAGCGTAAACTTTTGTTGAAGCTTCGATAAGGTCTTTACCTGTTGCACCGTCAACTTTTGTTTTTTCAACAGAAACTGATGGAGTTTGGTCTGAACAGTAGCTTTCTTCGATATCAAAGTTTGTTGTGAAATATTCAACCATTTCCTCTGCTGAGTGAGGATAATAGTTTTGAAGAACGATTTGATGGTCAGGAGCGATGAGAATAAGTGTTGGGTAAGAATTGATTTGATACATTTCTCTGATTTTATCGCCTGTATCACCACCTGTTTTTGTGTGGATTGTTGGATATGGAATATCAAATTGTGAAAACCATTGTCCGATAGAGTAAGATGCTCCGTGGTCAGTTGGAGAAACTTCCATGAAATAGATATCAGCTTCGTTACAGCCTAACATATAATAAGCATCAATCACTTTTGGAGCTGTTTCTTTACAAGGAACACATGTTGAGAAGAAAAAGTCGATCAATACATATTGACCACCGTCTAAGATTTCGAAGAGGTCGATTTCTTCGCCATTATGAGCTGTTGATGTGAAGTTAACAGCTTCTGTCAAAGGTGTTTGTGCGCTTACGCTAATGCTTAATAACAAAGCGAAAGCAAATGATAAAATTTTTTTCATTTTTTGGATGATTTTGATTTAAAATGTTAATTTAAAATAATTTGCAAATTTAAGATAAATTTAAAAGCCATAAGGCATTTTTTCTTAAAAAAGTGATAATTTGAGTTAAAAACGGAAAATTGAAAGCTGAAAATTAAAAATTAACTTTCAACTTTCAATTTCCAATAACGATCTTCTCATTCTTGCCATTGACATTGATAATGTACATTCCTTTTTCAATATCGCTGACGTTTATTGTAGCATTGCTGATGTCTGATATGCTGATGTTTTTCACAAGACGACCTGTCATATCATAGATGCTGACATCTGCTTTTCCTGACTTCTCAGATCTGATATTGATATGGGATGTTGCAGGATTTGGATAAATGTTGAAGTTATTTTCAACAAGTTCGATAAGGTCTTCCAATGATGTGACGAATTCCACTTTTGTTATCTCGCCCCATTCTCCATTTACGTTCTTGCCTTGAGCGATAGCATAGTACTCTGTTTTCGCTGTCAGGTCAATCCATTCCCATTCATCGATATCATAAAGAGCGTATGGGTCTTCGTGGAGAATCTGCATTGTTGAGTCAACGCCTATTGATTCAGCGTAAGCTTTTTCTATAAGAATATAATGATATTCCGATGTCTCTTCGTTAGGTGTTGCTGTCACGAATACTGAAGTGTTTGACAATACTTCAACTTCAAGATCAATTACTGAAACGCCTTCGCCACCGAGTATTTCTGTTGAAACTTTTGTCTTTTCCATTGGCAATGCGTTGCCTTCAGCGTCTTTTGGCGAGACATAGATTGTATATTCTGTGTTAGGAATCTGATCTTTCCATGTATGAGTATAAGTTCCAGTTTTTTCAATGCCCCATTCTGAAACCAAAGTCTTCAAATCAACGCAAAATGCACCAGCCCATTGTTCCATCTCAGCTTCAGTACCGATCATAAAATCGTAAGAAGCGCATTCTTCACTTGGAGTAAAAGTTGCAGTGATTGTTGTGTAAGTTGTCTCATCAATTTTAACATCAACGACTGGATCGTCGCAGCTGTGTTTCTCGATACCAAACTGTTCAAGTTGATCTATGATATATTGAGCGCCAAGTTCTTTGATTGAATCATAATCCATATCTTGCAATAAAATCTTGCGATCTGGAGAAATCAGCACCAATGTTGGATATGCTGGAATGCCATAAGCTTGTTGTATCGCAACACCGCCGCCGTCTTTTCCAATAGTAGGATATCCTACACCATATTTCTC
Source organism: Bacteroidales bacterium (assembly GCA_017561025.1). GTDB lineage: Bacteria > Bacteroidota > Bacteroidia > Bacteroidales > F082 > Limimorpha. The sequence goes on from JAFZDU010000111.1 coordinate 7,010, forward strand.
AGCCCACCATTGGCAGATCTCATCATTATCAACATGTGTTACCTCCAAGAAGAACACGTCGTGTTTGTTGCAACCGAAAGCCTCGTATGCTTCAACTACACGTGAAACCGCTGTCTGACAAGGAGGACATGAATAGAAGTAGAAATCGATAAGAACATGCTGTCCTCTGTCCAAGATTTCAAACAAGTTTATTGTCTCTTCGCCGTAACAGTCTGTTCCAGTGAAGTCGACAGCTTCTGTTAATGATGTCTGAGCCTTGATGTTAAAGCTCAATATTGCAATAAGAATAAGGGTAAAAATCTTCTTCATAAATATAAATTTTGTTATGGCACAAAGATAATATTTTTTAAGGTAATATTTTATTATTTTTGCGAACAAAGACATTCTGTATTAAAGACGCCACAGAGTGACGTCTCTACCAGATTATCTAAAAAATAATTATCATCTTTCTAATGTGGGCAAAGTCTGTTGACAATTGTCCATTGTCTGTTGACTTTAAAATATTATGAAAAAAAGAGATATCATAAAGAAAGGTTTTTCAAAGCTTATCAAAGAAGATAAGTTGAAAGCCGTTGCAGAATTCGTGGAGAATCCAAGTGAATTCATTGCTTTATTGAAGAGTTTCTGGCATCAGGACGAGAAGCGCCAGAAGCAGTTTGACGAGTTCAGCGAGAACACCATTTCCAACTATCACATACCTTACGGCGTTTCACCTAACGTGATCATCAACGGCGAGTCATATATCGTCCCAATGGTAATCGAAGAGAGCTCTGTTGTTGCAGCAGCTTCTGCCGCAGCTAAATTCTGGGGCGAACGTGGCGGCTTCCACGCTGAGGTCATCGATGTGAAGAAAGTCGGTCAAGTGCATTTCTGCTGGAAAGGAAAGAAAGAGACATTGTTGAACCTCATGCCTGAGATCAAGGCCGAACTTCTCCGCAACACAGCTTCCATCACCGAAAAGATGGAGAAACGCGGCGGAGGCATCCTCGACATAGAACTCATTGACTTCACAGATAAAATCGATAACTATTATCAGCTTCGCGTCACCTTCAACACCTGCGACTCCATGGGCGCCAACTTCATCAACTCGATATTGGAGAGCTTCGGCCGCAGTCTGCAGGACTTCTTCGCTCGTCAAGAGTCTTTAGATAAAGAAGAGAGAGAAGTCGAGATCGTGATGTGCATCTTGTCAAATTACACTCCAGAATGTAAGGTAAAGGTCTGGGTTGAATGTCACACCGACGAACTCAACGGCGTCTATGACCAACTCGACGGCAAGGCTTTCGCAGAGAAATTCAAGAAGGCAGTCGACATCGCAAACATAGATGAATATCGCGCCGCTACACATAACAAAGGTATTTATAACGGCATCGATGCCGTGGTCATTGCAACAGGCAACGACTTCCGCGCCGTGGAAGCAGCCGGCCATTCTTACGCTTCAAGAAACGGTCATTACGGCAGCCTCTCATACGTCGAGATCAAAGACGACATCTTCAGATTCACACTTGAAGTTCCATTGGCACTCGGCACAGTCGGCGGACTCACTTCATTACATCCTTTGGCAAATAAATCACTTGAGCTATTAGGCAATCCTTCAGCGAAACAGCTGATGATGATAGCTGCAACAATGGGTCTCGCCAACAACTACGCCGCTGTCAAGTCATTGACAACAAAAGGAATCCAACAAGGACATATGAAGATGCACCTTGCTAACATCCTCAACCAATTCGGAGCGACAGAAGAAGAAAAAGGTTTGGCAGCAGAACATTTTAAAGATAAAACCGTTTCATATTCTGAAGTCGAGAAATTCCTTCATACAATTCATTATGCATAATGCAAAATGCATAATTATGAATTGTGAATTATGAATTATGAATTAAATTAAGGAGTTATGCTTTATAAATCGAATGGTAAGTTTTTATTGACAGGAGAATATCTCGTGTTGAAAGGTGCGACAGCATTGGCTCTGCCTTTGAAAAAAGGACAAAGTCTGGAAGTTGAAAATCTGGATAGCAACGATGGTCTTATCCATTGGGATGCTTATTATAAGACAACAGACAACGGACAACAGACAACAGACATTGTCCACAGTTTAAGTTCAACAGACAACAGACAACAGACAACAGACATTGTCCACAGTTTAGTTCAAAGTTCAGAGTTCAAAGCTCAAAGTTCAGAGTTCAATAGCCATAGCCCTTGGTTTTCTGCTGTTTTGGATAAAAATGATTTCAGCATTAAAAGCACCGATGACAAAGAAAAAGCAGAGCGGTTGTCAGATATTTTGACGAAAGCCAAGGCATTGAACGAAAACATTTTCACCGAGGCTCACGACTATAAATTCAGCACACACCTGGATTTCGACCCGCAATGGGGTTTGGGCAGCAGCTCCACATTAATTAATAATATAGCAGAATGGGCTGAGATAAATCCATATAAGCTTTTGGATCAGACATTCAAAGGATCAGGCTACGACATCGCATGCGCGAAATACAACCATCCTATTTTCTTCGAGGTGATGAGAACAGCGCCTCAGGCCATAAGCCAAAAGATAGAAGCTGCCAACTTCGACCCTGTATTCAAAGACAACCTCTATTTCGTGTATCTCGGGCATAAGCAAAACTCCGCAAGAGAGATAAAGGCATTCTTAAGTAAGGACAAGAATTACGACAGCGAGATAAAATCTATCAGCGAGATAAGCAGAGCCTTGCCTAACATACAAACACTACGCGACTTCTGTTATTTCATCAAGATACATGAAGAAATAACAGCGGCATGCCTAGAACAAAAACGACTCAGAAAATATTTCAACGACTTCGAAGGAGAGATAAAGTCACTCGGAGCATGGGGCGGCGACTTCTTCCTGGTAGCTACCGAATGGGACGAAGAGAAAGTCAAGAAATATTTCGACAGCAAAGACCTTAATATTGTATTTAGATATCAAGATATTGTTTTATAAGCATTGAGCTACGAGCCATGAGCTGTGAGCAAAACCTCAACACAGCTCATACTCAAAGCTCACAACTCATAGCAAAATGAATAACAATCAGATCATAAAACGCAGTCCTTCTAACATCGCAATCGTGAAATATTGGGGCAAACATGGAAATCAGCTTCCTAACAACCCTTCAATAAGCTTCACCTTGAGCAATTGTTTCACAGAGACAAAAGTGACATATAACGAAAACGGCACCGATTCCACCAATATGGAATTCTACTTTGAAGGCAAAGAAAACCCAGCCTTTAAAAGTAAGATCGAGAAATATCTGCTTGAAAACGAACAGCATTTCTCATTCCTCAAAGGACTCGACCTTAAGATTGAGAGCTACAACTCTTTCCCTCATTCTTCAGGCATTGCCTCTAGCGCTTCTTCTATGAGCGCGCTGATCATGTGCTTGCTGGCGATAAAATATCAAGACGAGCCTATCGACTTGCAAGAAGCTTCGTTTCTGTCGAGACTGGCATCTGGAAGCGCCGCACGTTCAGTCTATCCGTTGATGACAGTATGGGGCGAGACACCATCATTGCCAAGCAGCTCTGACGAATTCGCCATCCCTATCGGAGATATGCTGCATCCTGTCTTCAAGACTTATCACGACACCATCTTGATAGTAAGTTCAAAAGAAAAAAGCGTCTCCAGCCGCGCAGGACACTCCTTGATGAACGAGCATCCTATGGCTGAAATGCGTTACGCCACAGCGAGAAAAAATACTGAAGATTTATTAACAATATTAAAACAAGGTGATGTGGAAGGTTTCATAAGAATCGCTGAAGCGGAAGCAAATCAGCTCCACGACCTTATGGCGACTTCAACACCATCATACACTCTCAAAGAACCTAATACTATCAATATTATCAACAAGATTTTAGAATTCAGAAAAGACACCGGTCTCCCTGTATGTTACACCTTAGACGCAGGTCCTAACGTACATCTTCTCTACCCTGACTCATGTTCTGAGCAAGTACATGACTTCATCGAAAAAGAGTTGAAAGACTATTGCTTTGAAAACAAATACATCGAAGATAAGGTTTTGAGATGAAAAGGTATAACGGCAAACTCATTTTATTCGGAGAATATTCTATGATATTCGGTTCGGAGGCATTGTTAACTCCTTATTATTCAGCATTTGGAGAATGGAGTTCTGTCACAAACCGTCCATCAGACAGAGGTTTCGAGTCGAATGCAAGCATACGCAAGTTCTATGATTATCTCTGCAATAATGATGGATTCAAAATCCTCGATTTAAGGAGATTCGGCATGGAACTCGACGCTGGATTATTCTTCGATTCCAATATTCCCCTCGGATATGGTGTCGGCAGCTCTGGTTCTTTGGTAGCTGCTATTTACGACCGTTATAAGCTAATAGAAATTAACGATATTCCTAAATTGAAAGACTTTCTTGCAAAGATGGAGAGTTTCTTTCATGGCAGCAGTTCCGGTATGGACCCTTTGCAATGTTATCTGGGAAAACCTTTTATCTTAAGACAACAGATAACGGACAACGGTCAACAGACTTCCTTCACAATGTTGGAGGATGATTTTATGTCGGAAGATATCCATATCTTCTTGATTGACACAAAAATCAAAAGTCCGACTGCTCCTTTGGTCACACGTTTCAAGGAACTTAGAGAAGATGCCACTTACCTAAATAAGTTTGATAACGAATATATTCCTACTGTAAGTAATTGTATAAAATCCTTAATCGAGAAGAAGGATAATGAGTTTTACAATTATTTGTCACAGCTTTCAAAATTACAGATTGAGTTGTTGTCGCACACCATCCCAGAAGAGACAAGAGAATATTTCTTAACAGATATTAACAAAGAAGGTTTCCAAGTGAAACTATGTGGTGCAGGCGGCGGCGGTTTCCTTTTAGGATTTAGTAATGACATTCAAAAAACCAATGACTTTTTTGAAAAAAATAATAAAAATATAATCTGGGTCAAATAATTTTCAAATAAAACCGTTTTACAAATATCTACAATATCAATAACATTATCAACATTATCTATTTGCTTAAAATCTAGGAACTCAATACTTTTGCAAAAAAATAAGACACTTTATAAAACCAGACTAATAAAAACTTAAAAACTTTTAACTATGAAAAAAAACATCCTAGCACTAGCATTAATTATCTTTTTGAGTGTAAACGCTTTCGCTCAAAACGGCATGGCTAAATTCGAACAACTTCCTGCAACTGCACAAGAATTTGTAAAAACTTATTTCAAGGATTATAACATCCAATACATTTTCTGCGACAAAGAATTTGCAGATGTCGATTACAAGATTCGTTTCGAAGACGGTACTGAAATCGAGTTTAACGCTAAAGGCGAATGGACCGACGTAAGCAGCAAACAAAAATGCATTCCTACAGCTTTCATCTTGAAAGAAATCACCGACTATGTCGAGACATATCACAAAGACATGTGTATCACTGATATAGAAAGAGAATTCAATCGTATAACCATCGAACTTAACGATACCTTAGAAATTGAATTCAACAGCAAAGGAAAACTAATTTCTTACGATGATTGAAAACAAAAAACTCCAGCAGCTGCTGGAGTTTTTTATTGATCAATAATAAATCACATTCAAATCAGGGAACTTACGTTTCAGCAATGTGATATGCTTACTTTTAATCTTAGTCTTATAAGCTTTCAGATGCTTTAAGGAAGTGAGTCCTTCCAAAGGAACTATGCTTTTTATAAATGTATTGACTATAGACAAGTCCTCTAAAGACTCATATTCCGCAATCGGTTTGAGATTTCTTACAGATGTTCCACCAATGTTAAGAACCTTGATATTCTTCAAAGAAGCTATAGGTGTCAAATCCGAAACAGGTGTATTCTCAATATTCAAGTTCTTCAAAGAATGCAATTCAGCCAATGGAACAATATTATCGATAGGATTACCGCTTACAGATAAAACTTCCAAAAACTCCTTATCGCTCAATGGTGTAAGATCGTGAATCTGATTGTTGTTTATTATAAGCTTTTTCAAGAAAGCCATTTCGCTTAGCGGTTCTAAGCTCTCTACCACATTTGTTGGGTCAACGACAATTTCCTCAATGTCAACAATAGATTGCAATTGTTCAGCTGTAGGATTCAAGTTGCACAAGATATGGTTGTTAAAGACCTCACGCCAGCCTGGTGAAAGCTGAGTTCCCCACCATAATCTAAGATCATCTGTTTGGTAAATGACAGTTACTTGTCTTTGTTTTTTCTTCAACTCAACGACCTCATCTTTTTTCACCTTGCTTCCATCTGCATATATCTTAGAGATGTTTGAAAGTTCATAAAGAGGTTGCAATGACTTAACTTCTGTATTTTCTATATTGAGTTCCTTCAGATTCTTGAGATTCGACAAAGATGACAAATCTGAAACAGCTGTATTTTTAACATTTAAAGATTTAAGATTATGCAATCCATAAAGCGGAGACAAGTCATCGATCTTTGAGTCTGACATATCAAGGAACTCTATGTTAGTCAAACGACTGATAGGCTCTGCATCTTGAATGAAATGGTTTATCTTAAGATTCTTTATGTTAATGATAGAATGTAATTCCTCTTTAGAAGGTCTCTTGCTTGTCATTGCCTGATCTGTCAAAAGATCTTTCCAGAATGAAGGAAGAGCATTCCACCATAATTCAAGAGCCTTGGTCTCGTAGATAACAAGAACATTAGGATTAGAGCTCATGAAAGTATCTGTCATCTTCTTATCAACCAAAGAGTTGTCACAATAAATCTTAGTTAATCGTGACATCTTGTCCAATGGCATCAAATCTGAAATCTGAGTATTCGAGAAATTAATCTCATTAAGTACGTCCAAATTATCAAGTGATGCTAAGTCAGTCACTTTAGTGCCTTCTATATTCAAGAAATGGAGGTTTACAAGATTATGTAATGGAGCGATGTCAGACACTGGAGTATTGCTGATATCCAAATCATAAAGATTCAATAAGTTAGACAAAGGAGCGAGATCTGTGACCTGTGTTCCTGACAAGTTAAGAGTTGTCAAGTTAGTACATTTCGACACTGGAGCGATATCGCTAACGTTGGTATTTGCCAAAGACAAATTATTCAGATCTTTGAAGAAAGACACCACAGAGATGTCGCTTATCTGGACGTTATCGGCTTTAAAAGCCTGAACGACGTTAGCATATTTCAGGTTAGAGATGTCTGTCACATCAGTTCCGCTGATATTCAGTTCCTTGATTTTATTCAAGTTACGGATTGGATTGATATCAGATACTTTTGTATCAGAGCAATTGAGCGAACGAAGTTCTGACAACTCTGACAAAGGGTCAAGGTTGACGATATTTTCATCACCAGCAACATTGACTTCTGTAGTTTTCGCTATCTGTTGAAGTATCTCATAAACAGGTGACAATGAAGTTATTATAGTATCTTCAACCCAACGTGACACCACATCGTCAATATATACTATAGTATCAGGTCTATGACCGTACAACTCACCAATGCGATCCATTGACATTGTGTCATTGCCAACGATCATGAAAGAATCTTGAAGAACAAAATCCTTCTTAACCAACATAGTATAGCCATCTGTCAGGATTTTATTGATCTCGCTAATTTCCACATCCTCGGCTATGAAATAATCTTTGCCAAGATACTGTTTCCAGGTGCTACTCATAGAATTCCACCAATTGTACAATTCTTCTTTAGCATTAGGTTTAGTGGTATAGAAACTGACTATCTTAAGTTCTTTCTTATATGTATCAAGATTTATCTCAAGGAAACGATTTATGGAATTATTTATTGAATCGCCTGTGATTGCATTTCCAGCGATTGTTCTTACCATCTCCACCTTAAAGAATGTCTCGCCCAACTCATTTATTTGAGGGATAACATTCTGAATATCAAATGTAAATTCTACATCATGAAAGAAGAAATCTATATCTTTAAGATATGCCTGGACATCTTTATTGATTGTTGTACCTCTATTTTCATCGAGGTCATCTTCTATCTGAACATTTTCGTCTCTGAAGATCTTGCTATAGCTCTCCTTAAAGATTATATCTTTTTCTTGGGCATAGTTGTCGGGATCTCCGATGAAGTTAACAGTCTCTTGAAGATAGTTCACCATCTGATATATCTGATTTTCATACTCTTTGATATCTTTATCAGACAAGCTGGTTTGAGCTGTTATTGATAATGTTAAGAAAAATAATATTAAAGATATTGATATTTTTTTCATTGTTATTTATTGATATTTGGTTGGTAAAATTTCAGAAGCTCTTCTTTTTCATTATCTTTCAAGAAGATGAGATTTGATATTAACCATCCGGTATTCATGCCATCTCTATTGAACCATGACACTTCGAAATACCAGTTATCTATTTGGAATACATGGAATTTCTCGCTATTTATCTTTTCAAATACGAGATTACCTTTCTTTATCTCATAGAAAAACAGAGTAAGATAATCAGGTGAGTATGTTTTAGATGCGTAATATTCTATGCATTCTGGTGTTTTGAACACCTTATGGATATTCATGAAATCCAGTTCGTGGCTCATTGGATGAAGGAAATGTTTTTGTTGTTCAGCGATATCACCTTTAGGGAAAAGCTTGCTGAAATCTGAGAAATAAACATTTGTAAGCACCCATTTAGAGCCGAGGTTCTCTTGTTCTATTGCGAATATCATGCTTATATCGACGCTTTGGCCATTCATTTTGAACGTTGCCGATACTTCTGAATACCATTTTCCTCCGAGGAATTCGAAGTAATTAGAATCTGCCTGTGTGAGGTCGGAGATGAAGAAATCGCGCAGAGAGCCGTTTGTTCTTGGATTTTCCATATCGAACAAAAGAGGCAGCACTGTCTTGCGTTTCATTCTATTTCTGTAGTCGGGAGAGTCAGGATGGATTTTCTTTCCATACTGATCTTCTTCATAGTTGAAACGGCTCATAAACTGACTCATCTGTTTTGTCATAGTATAAAAAGCCCTTTCATCTGTTTGCACGTTACCTAGGTTAGTATAGACTTGAGCATCAGACAATTTAACAGACATACCAAGTATCAACAAGGTACAGATTCGCAAAAATTTATTCATTATGATATTTTAGTAAAAACAGCTCCAAAAATTAGGAGCTGTTATGTTTCATTATTTAAGTGAAGTTTCTTTAACTCTCATGTCTCCGAGCAAGACATCCCAGAAACCGATGAGGCGACCGCCGATCTGAGTCTCTTTACGTTTCACGTAGACCGTGATATCTTTTTTGGTTGTGTCTTGGTAGATGAGACGGCCTTCTTTATCGAAGCCTTTGAATGTCTGGAACACTGTGATAACACCTACATAAGTTCCGTCTGGCTGACGTTGCAAGTCGCTGACGTATTCTATTTTATACCAGTCGATTTCGACTCTGTCGTAGTTGAGGCGCATCAAGCGTTCGAGGTATTTACGTACTTTGTAGTACATCACCTCATTAGATGCCAATGAAGAAACGCCTATCTCTGCATCAGGAGCGAAGAGCTCTTCTGCGCGGTCGATGACTCTGTTAGCTTCACTCCATGGAGTCTCTTTAGAACCGACGATCTTGATATATTTGCTAAGGTCACGAACTTTTTCAAGAGCGAGGCTATCGACAGCTTGTTTACGTTCAGGGCTTAATTCTTGAGCAAAAACCTGTGTATTACCGATAAGAAATATACCGAATAACAATGTCAACAATATTTTCTTCATAACATTTACTTTTTAATTAATTCTAACTCAGTGATTTTGTTGTTGCTGTCATATTTGATGTTATAGATGCCGACAGCCACTTTCTTTTGGTCTTTGATATAGTTCAAATATCTCTCTGCTGTTGTAGGAGCGTCATAGTCAATGATATCGCCAACATGATAGACAATGATGAGGACTGGAACATCAGGTGATGCGAACAACTTCAATGCCTCTGCTATCTTAGCGTTAGCAGTCTCTGCATTTGGAGCAGCAGCTATGATTGTGAAGTAATCTTCCAAAGATGTCACCTGTTTGACCTTATTCTGTTCTTCTATCTGGCGGAGGCGTTCTTCTTCAGCAACGCGTGCAGCTTCTGCCATCTTACGTTCAACGACTTCTTTTGCCTTGACAATCAATGCATCTATTTCTGCATTTTGAAGATCAGATTTTTCTATTTCTTCAATTCTTGATTTTTGTTCTTCTAATGTCCACTGTGTAGTTCCTTCAATAATAGCGTTCAAGTCAGTCTTTGCTTGTAAAAGCTTAGCTTCATACTCTTTCTTTGCTAACTTTTTCTTACTGCTGCAACTTGTTGTACCACCTATAGTTACAAAAGCTAGCATTGTAATTAAGATAATGTTTTTAACGTGTAATTTCATAGTTATTGTAATTAAAATTCATCTTTGCAAATATAATAATTTTGGGCTTAAGTTTTGAAATGATTTTTTTATGATTTTTGCAGTATGATTAAACACTACAACATACCTATCTTTTTGCCTGAATTGGCCTGTCCTTATCGTTGCGTTTACTGCAATCAGTTTAGCATTACAGGATTGAACGACATTGTCAAAGCCGATGATGTCAAGACTATTATTGACAGTCACTTAGCCTCATTCAAGGAAGAGAAGCGTTTTGTTGAAGTGGCATTTTTCGGAGGTAATTTCACAGGCCTTCCGCTCCAGATGCAGAACGATTATCTGGATGCCGTGCAACCTTATCTCGACAAAGGACTTATCGACGGCATACGCTGCAGCACTCGCCCCGACTACATCACGCTCCAACGCGTCCAAGAAATAAAACGCCTCGGAATGCGTAACATCGAACTCGGAGCGCAAAGCACCAACGACGAAATCCTGAAACAATGCAAACGCGGACATACTTACAACGACATTGTTGAAGCTTCGCAAACAATCCTTTCTGAAGGAATCACATTAGGATTACAGATGATGATTGGATTGCCGTCGAGCAGCGAGGAACACGACTTGCAGACAGCAAAAGACATAGTAAATCTCGGCGCAGAAGAGACTCGCATATATCCTTGCATAGTAGTAAAAGACACCGAGTTAGCAGCGATGTATAAATCAGGAGAATATGAAGCGCTCTCTATTGAAGAAGCAGTCAAACGTTCTTCAAAACTTTATTCTTATTTCACAGAAAATAACGTCAAGGTCTTAAGAATCGGACTTCACACCTCCGACGAATTAGATAATGAAGCTTACGTAGCAGGACCTTATCATAAGAACTTCGCCGAGATGGTCTTCAGCAATATCTGGAAAGAGAAACTGAGATGCTTAGATCCTGAGACTCTGAGAAGTAAAGACATTATCATCAATGTTCCTGAGTCGCAGATAAATCACGCCATAGGATGGAAAGGAGAGAATAAGAAATTATTATTGGAAAGATTTGATAATGTTGTTTTTAAATCTTTTGTCAACGGACAACGGTCAACAGACAACAGACTTTATCCACAGAACGATTTTGATTTCACTATTACTTCAAAAGAAGAGTTGCCAACTATAATCGCTGACGGACGAATGCCGGAGGAAGCGAAGAAGAATCTCAAAAAACTAGGCGATGTCTTATTCTTAAATCCGACTGATATAACATATAAATCAATATCTGCTCATCCTGACATTTTCTTCTTCCAAGGAAAAGACGGATTAGTCTATGCGCCCAACGCACCGAAGAGAATCGTCAAGGAACTAAAGAAACGAAAGATAAAACTGACAGAAGGCAAGAAAGAAGTCGGAAGAAAATATCCAGACACAGTGCCTTATAATGCAGTCGGCATCGGCGACACTTTAATACATAATCTCAAACACACTGACCCTACGATTTTGTCACTATATGAAAACCATATACAAGTAAATCAAGGATATACGAGATGTAATCTTGTAGCGTTGAAGGAGGGTGTTTTTATTACGTCGATTCCGGACAACAGACAACAGACAACAGACAACAGACTTTGTCCATCAGAATCTCACGTAGAGACGTACGGACGTACGTCTATCCTCTACATTGATCCTAAACAGATAAAATTAGAAGGTCACGACCATGGATTTTTCCCTGGATGTTGCGGCGTCTGGAAGAACAATCTGATAGTCTGCGGCAACACTAAACATCTTAAAGAAAAAGCAGAACTCGACAAATTCCTCAAAGACAACAACTTCAACCTCATCGAATTATACGATGGAGAACTGGTTGATGTTGGAAGCATTTTGATAATTGAAAACTGAAAGTTGAAAGTTGAAAGTTGGCAACCATCTTAATACAGCAATCCGAAAGTCCACAAAGGAACTATATTTGAAGAACCATATTCTATATCATCTTTAACGAGATATGAATCTTTAATATCCTTTATCTGCTTCTGTTTCTTGTTTTTACCACCCAATTCAAATGTATATTTCTTATCTACAATAAAATCAGAATATGGAGATGATGTAATATCGTATATTGGCTTTAACAATGATAAAAATACCGTCTCTCTGGCATTTCCTATATCAGTCATATCTCCAACCAAAGCATACGACAGATTCGTGTTGTTAAGATATATTTTATCAACTTTACCCAAAGAACTTATTCCAAAAGAATTATCGCGCAAAATATTGATAAGCTGAGCTTTTTCAAGGTATATCATCAGGTCGGAGACCAATTTTCTATTTACATCTATATCATTGGAAATCTTGCTGTAATTAGGTTTAAACGGAACAGACTGCGCTATTATATACATCAATTTCTTCAAAGCATGAGCCGTTGAAACCGTCATCTCCGCAAAATCTTTTATATCATTTTCAAGTATCTGATTTACAATTGAAGATAATCTCATATAATATCCATAATCCTTAAAGAATGGATAATAACCTTCTTTCATATAATCTTTAAACAACGCCAAAGGTTTATAGTCAGCATATGGAAATTCGACATTATGTGACAATACCTCTTGCAAAGAATGTGTTTTCACATTGACATCACGCGAAATCATCAGATATTCTCTGAACGACAGACCAGGCAATCTATACTCCAATTTGCGACGCGACAAATCAGCACCGCCTTTTTCAAGTTCCAAGATAGACGAACCTGTATATACGATTTTTAAGTCAGGAAACGAGTCATAAATATTTTTTATTTCTTGAGACCAATTCTTATACTTATGAATTTCATCTATATATAATGCCTTTCCACCTAAATTATAGAATTCATTAGCTAACTCCAACAAAGAATGAGCTGAAAAATAAATATTATCAGCAGAAACATACAATGTTGAATTTATATCTTCATATAATTTGATATGCTGTAAAACAAGTGTAGATTTTCCAACGCCACGAGCACCAAGAATTGCTATCAACCTCGACTTCCATTCAATTTCATCATGTAAATATCTCACATATTTTGTTGAAACCAATTCTATTTCTTTCAAAAATACATTTTTCAAAGCATTCATAACACAATGATTTTTAATTTATAAACGCAAAGATAATAAAAATTGCAATCTCCATCTTACATTTTTTTAAAAAATTGAGACTTGCATCTTGCAATTTAAAAAATATCATTATAAAGAAATATAAATCAAAGAGTTAACTAAGTCTTTTTGGTTAGGAATCAGTAATTTTCTGTCGTCCTTTCAGGACTTAATACGTATCTACTAATTTTAAATTCTTGGCGACTTGGTGTCTCGGTGACTCGGTGACTTTAAAAAACTTTTGTCTTTTGCCGTTTGTCCGTTGCCTTTTCTTATCTTTGCGACAAACATTTCCTTATGAAAAAAATAGAACTTTTATCGCCGGCGAAGAATCTGGAAGTTGGCATCGCTGCCATCAACCATGGCGCTGACGCAGTATATATAGGTGGACCTAGTTTTGGTGCACGTGAGAAGGTGGGCAACAGCATCGAAGACATAGAGGCTTTGTGCAGACACGCTGCTCTCTTCGATGCAAAGGTTTACGTCACAATGAATACTCTTTTGTACGACAGTGAGTTAGAAGACGCTCGCAAGCTCGCTTACGACTGCTGGAATGCTGGTGTCGATGCGCTCATCGTACAGGACATGGCGTTATTGAACATGGACATGCCTCCTATCGCATTGCACGCTTCAACACAATGTCATAACATTGAAGCAGAGAAAGTCAAGTTCCTCGAAGACGTCGGTTTCTCGCAAGTGGTGCTCGCACGAGAACTCAGCATCGAGCAGATAAAAGACATCAGATCAAAAACCACAGTTCCTTTAGAATATTTCGTTCACGGCGCGTTATGCGTTTCATATAGCGGTCAGTGTTATTTAAGCCACGTCATCGGAGGCCGTTCTGCCAACAGAGGCGCATGCGCTCAGCCTTGCCGTCTCAGCTGGAACCTCGAGAATGCAGAAGGCAAACGCCTGATAAGCAACAGACATCTTCTCTCATTAAGAGATTTGAACAACAGCAAAAACATAGAAGAACTCATCGATGCCGGCATCACTTCTTTCAAAATCGAAGGCAGGTTGAAAGACATCGACTATGTCAAAAATGTCACTGCTTATTACAGAAATAAAATTGACGAAGTCATTGCAAAACGCGACGACCTTTGCAGAAGCTCTCGCGGAGAAAGCAGCCCTTCGTTCTACCCTGCTCCAGAGAAGTCATTCTCAAGAGGCTTCACCGATTACTTCATCCACGGCCGTCAGAAATATATCGACGCTCCTTATTCCCCAAAATCAATGGGAGAATATCTCGGCACCATCGAGAAAATCAAAAACAAATCCATCACCATCAGAACAGGAAAAGAACTTCATAACGGCGACGGACTTTGTTTCTTGGACAGAGAAAACAATCTCTTAGGTTTCAATGTTAATGCTGTTGCTGAAAACAAAACAAGGAGTCTTTCACAGACCATCACAAGCAACACCGACATCTCGATGGCGACAAGATTCAAGATCGAAGGAAGCAAGATCTTCAGAAACCACGACAATGTCTGGGAAAAAGAACTTGAGAAATCCAATGGCAACAGAAAGCAGAAGATCAGCTTGAGATTCACTGATACAGAAGACGGATTTGCTTTGTCAGCGAAATTATATAATAAAGATTCAGAATACGTTACAACAAATATCTCAATAGATAAAGAAGTCGCGATAAACACAGAAAAGGCTCTTGACAACATTAAAAGCAAGCTGTCACAATGGGGCGATACTGAGTTCTCTGTTGAGGAGATTGACGTTGAATTCGGACAACAGACAACAGACAACGGACAACAGACTTTGTCCACAGCATATTTCATCAGAGCGTCGGTTTTAGGTGAGATGAAGAAAGATTTAGTGGAGAAATTAAAATCATATCTCATTGAGAAACATCGTAATGAGAGAGATTGTAGAGACGTCACTCCTGTGGCGTCTAACGTGATTTATCCTAAAGAAAGTTTAACATATTTAGGCAACGTCATCAATGAAAAGTCGAGAGAGTTTTACAAGAGACACGGTGTTGAAATAATCGAAGACGGATTGGAGAAATTACGTTCTGGCGACGAGCTCGTTGTGATGACGACAAAGCACTGTGTTCGTTATGCCAACAATATATGTAGCAAGGAGATAGGCAAACCTGCGACATCATTATATCTTGCTAATGACAAAGGCAGATTCCGCTTAGATTTCGATTGCAGAAATTGTTGCATGAAAGTGATAAAAGAAAAATAAAAATCATTATTTTTGTAGGTCAATTTAGGTAAAAAACAAAACAGATATAACTATGTACAGAACACATACATGTGGAGAACTTCGCCTTGCTGATGCAGGAAAAGAAGTCGTTTTAAGCGGTTGGGTGCAACGCGTCCGTGACAAAGGCACTCTCTTATGGATTGACATCCGAGACAGATACGGATTGACACAGCTCTTCCTCCAAGAAGGCGTCAGTTCAGCAGAAGTGATAGAAAAAGCACGTACCTTAGGACGTGAGTTCGTCATCCAAGCTAAAGGTACTGTAATCGAAAGAGAATCAAAGAATCCAAATATCCCAACAGGAGAAATCGAGATTCAGCTCAACGAGTTGAACATCTTGAATGCAAGTAAGACTCCTCCTTTCACAATCGAAGACAAATCAGATGGCGGCGACGACCTCCGTATGAAATACCGTTACTTGGACTTACGTCGTAACCCATTGAAAAACAACCTTATCTTACGTCATAACGTAGCTATCGAGACAAGAAGCTATTTGTCAGAACAAGGATTTATCGAAGTTGAGACACCATGTCTCATCAAGTCAACACCAGAAGGAGCACGCGACTTCGTCGTTCCATCACGTATGAATCCAGGCGAGTTCTACGCTCTTCCACAATCACCACAACAGTTCAAACAACTTTTGATGGTCGCTGGCTTCGACAAATATTTCCAAATAGTACGTTGTTTCCGTGACGAAGACCTCCGTGCCGACCGTCAGCCTGAGTTCACACAAATCGACTGCGAGATGTCATTCGTTGAACAAGAAGACGTTCTCAACACATTCGAAGGCTTGGCAAAACATCTCTTCAAGAAAGTCAAAGGTTTGGAATTCGACAAGTTCCCACGTATGACATGGCACGACGCTATGAAATACTACGGCAGCGACAAGCCAGACATCCGTTTCGACATGCGATTCGTTGAGTTGACCGACTTGGCACAAGGCAAAGGTTTCCCTGTATTCGACGACTCTGAAATCGTGGTTGCAATCAACGCTAAAGGTTGCGCATCATACACACGTAAACAAATCGACGCATTGACAGACTTCGTCAAGAGACCACAAGTAGGCGCTAAAGGTTTGGTTTATGTAAAATATAACGAAGACGGCAGCATCAAGTCATCTATCGACAAGTTCTATTCACCAGAAGATTTGAAGACATGGTTAGACCGCTGCGGCGCAGAAGCAGGCGACATGTTGCTCATCTTAAGCGGCAAGACAATGGAGACAAGAGAACAGATGAACTGCTTACGTCTTGAAATGGGTAACCAACTCGGTCTCCGCAACCCAGACGACTACAAACCATTATGGGTTATCGACTTCCCACTCTTGGAATGGGACGAAGAGACACAAAGATACTACGCAAAACACCACCCATTCACAGCACCTAAGCCAGAAGATGAACATCTTCTCGACGAAGAACCAAGCAAATGGGCTGACATCAGAGCTAACGCATACGACATCGTCCTCAACGGCGTTGAAATCGGCGGCGGTTCAGTACGTATCTTCAACCGTGACTTACAAAACAAGATGTTCCGCACTTTAGGCTTCACCGACGAAAGCGCACAAGCACAGTTCGGTTTCTTGATGAACGCCTTCGAATACGGAGCACCACCTCACGCAGGTTTGGCATTCGGCTTCGACAGATTATGCTCATTGTTCGGCGGACAAGAAAGCATCCGCGACTTCATCGCATTCCCTAAGAACAATATGGGCCGCGACGTAATGACAGAGTCACCATCAACAATCGCTGATGCTCAACTCGAAGAATTACAGATTAAATTAGATTTGAAACAATAAATATTCACGTAGAGACGCACACTTGTGCGTCTCTACATTTATAATAACGAACCAACATGAAACGTGTATTAGTATTAACAGGCGGAGGCGACTGTCCAGGTCTGAACGCCGTGATAAGAGCCATCGTGAAGAGAGCCTCGCAGGAGAAAGACTGGGAAGTGCTCGGCAGCATACAAGCATTTAACGGAGTATTGTGGGAACCAAGTGAAATTGTAAGACTCACTCCTGAAAGCGTGAGAGGAATACATTTCAGAGGCGGAACCATTTTAGAGACAACAAACAAGGGCGGCCCGTTCTCATGGCCTGTCAAGAACAACGACGGCACATGGACCACGGTTGACCGTTCTGACGAGATGATAAGAAAACTCCAATATATGGGCATCGACTGTGTCATCAACATCGGCGGCGATGGTTCACAGAGAATATCAAAGAAATTATTCGATAAAGGATTAAACATAATAGGCGTTCCTAAGACTATCGACAACGACTTATCCATGACCGACAGCACCTTCGGTTTCCAGACTGCTGTCGAAATCGCCACTGAATCAGTCGACAAACTCGTCACGACAGCGGCAAGTCATAACAGAGTCTTTGTGTTAGAAGTGATGGGTCGCGACGCAGGATGGATCGCCTTGAATGCAGCAGTGGCGGGCGGAGCGGAAGTATGCCTCCTCCCTGAATTCCCTTACGACATAGAGAAAGTAAAAGAAAAACTGGAAAGCAGATTCGTCAACGACAGAGGATTCGCTGTTGTAGTAATATCAGAAGGTGCGAAACCAAAAGACGGACAGCAGGTCTTTGAGGTAAGCAAAGAAGTAGGTTACGAAAACGTGAAACTCGGCGGCATCGGACAGAAGTTCATCGAACAGATGAAGGCGGCAGGTTTCAAACACGACATGCGCGAGACTACATTAGGTCACCTTCAAAGAGGCGGTGTGCCTGTAGCTTACGACAGAGTGCTCGCTGCACAGTTCGGAGTGAAGGCTTTCGAAATGGTCCTCAACCAGGAATATGGCAAGATGGTAGCATATCGCCATCCAAATATAATCTCAGTACCATTGGAAGACGCAGTGGCAAAGATGAACTTCGTCACAATGGACAACGACCTTGTAAAGACCGCAATGGGACTCGGAATCTCGTTAGGAATTTGATAAGAATCTCAGAAATTCAGAACCTCAAAACTTCAGAAATAAAAGATTCTAAAATTCTGAGTTTCTGAGTTTCTGAGTTTCTGAGTTTTTGAGTTTCATTAAAGGATATTCATTCTATTAGCGTCTTGTTTCAAAAAGACGAAGAACATCAGACTGAACATAAGAAGGCTGGAGCCTCCATAGCTTAGAAATGGCAATGGGATTCCGATAACAGGAAGCAATCCTATCGTCATTCCTATATTTACCATCAGATGGAAGAATATTATCGAAGCTATAGCATAACCGTATATTCTGCTGAATGCAGAGCGCTGCCTTTCCGCCAGAAGTATTATCCTTACCAATAATGCAAGATAAAGAGAAAGCAAGACAAAAGAGCCAACAAAACCAAACTCCTCCCCTATAGTACAGAAGATAAAGTCGGTATGCTGCTCCGGAACAAAGTTGTATTTCGTCATGGTACCCTGCAGATAACCCTTACCCGAGAACCCTCCAGAACCGATAGCTATCTTTGACTGATGCAGGTTATATCCCACACCATAAATATCCTTTTCTACACCTAATATAATATTGATACGAGTCCTCTGGTGCTGTTTCAAGACCTTATAAAAGAAAAAGTCGACAGAGAATACAAACATAGCCGATACAATGAACACAGCTATCAAGCCCCATATATTCCTCCTAGTTTTTTCTATAATGAAGACAATCACTGCAAACACCACAGCGAGACCGATAAGCACATACCACTTGGAAAAATATAGCGTCAGAAGGAACAACACTATAGCCACAAGACCTATTACCAGTATCTTGCCCGACATTCCTTCTCTATAAAAGACGAGTATGAAGACAAGAAACACGAGAGAAGAGCCAGCGTCGCCTTGCATCAGGACAAGCATCATCGGAAAAAGAACAAGTCCGTATGCTATAGCCTGCGTCTTCAGTTTTGTGAAATCCGTGTTGATACCGCCAAGATAATGCGCCACCGCCAATGCCGTTCCGAACTTAGCGAACTCGGAAGGCTGGAACGAGAAACTGCCGAACTGTATCCACGATTTGGAACCGGCAATAGTACTTCCTCCCACCAAGACATATAAAAGGAAAAGTATTGACAATCCATATATTATATATGCAAAGGCATTGAAAAACTTGGCATCTATCAACATTATTATCAAGCCTAAGAATATGCTAACGCCTGCAAAAAGAAACTGTTTGCCATAGTGCTGCGACATATCGAAGATACTAGGATGCATCTCATTGAAAGCAGCAGCATAGATAGCCGACACACCAATGGAAACGAGTGCCACATAAATTGCAAGCAGCCACCAGTCAATCTTACCTACTATATTATTTCTTGCTGTCATGATTTTGCCTTTGGCAGACAACAGACCACGGTCAACAGACAACAGTCTTCGTCATTACCTATTTTTATTCTAGAAACCTTTTTTCCTTATTAGTGTTTTTAATATAACCTCTTAGATATTTCTCTATCATGAGACTTGCTATAGGCGCAGCCCATTGCGAACCGAATCCAGCATTTTCCACGACTACTGCTATCGCTATCTGAGGCTTGTCGGCAGGAGCGAAGCCCATAAACAAAGAGTGGTCGTCGCCATGAGGATTCTCGGCTGTACCTGTCTTACCTGCAACCTGCATGCTGTCTATTTTAGAAAATCTCGCTGTTCCATGGTCTCCTTCAAAAACACGGCACATTCCTATCTTCACATCCTTGAAATGCTTTGACTTAATATCGATGACCTTCTTTGTCGTCATGACCGAGTCGATAGCGGAGCCATCGCTGAATGACTTGATAAGATGAGGAGGGTAATAGTAGCCCTCATTGCCGATGGCTGCCGCCATATTAGCGAGCTGTAGCGGAGTGACAAGTATCTCACCCTGACCTATACTCAAGGAACGAATAGTAAGAGCATTCCACACTCCTCTATACACCTTGTCATATAAAGAACTCTTAGGTATGCTGCCAGACACCTCAGATGGTATGTCAGTCTTGAAGGTGCTGCCCAAGCCGAAGCTCAGCACATGATCATACCAAAAAGAATAAGCCTCTTTGGCTGATGCGAAACGTGAGGATGCGAACATATCACGGAATGTCTCCCAGAAATATGGGTTACATGAATTCTCTATCGCCTCGTGCAGAGCCACAGGGCTGTTATGAGAGTGCGTACAGCGAATAGGCTGGCTTTCCTTTCCGTTACATGGGTATGCTGATTTTGCTGTGACGGCACCACTCTGCAACACTATCAAGCCGTTGAGCATTTTAAATGTGGATCCAGGAGGATATACACCGCTCGTTGCACGATTGATAAGAGGCTTTAGAGTGTCGTTCAGCAACTTTGTATAGTTGTCGCTGCGTACCCTTCCCACCAGCTCGTTAGGGTCGTAAGCCGGACTCGACACCATGGCAAGAATCTGGCCAGTAGAAGGCTCTATTGCCACGATAGAACCTGTTTTGTTTTTAAGAAGCTTCTCGCCATATAGCTGCAGCTCGGCATCAATTCCGAGGAAAATATCCTTGCCTGCGACAGGAAGAGTGTCGAACTGACCATCCATGAAACTCTCTTTCTCACGGTTGTGGACGTCGACAACTATGATCTTCATGCCTTTTTCACCACGAAGCTCTTTCTCATAAAACTGTTCTATGCCTGATTTTCCTATATAGTCACCGGATTTATAATAAGAATCCCTTTCCAGATCTTTTTTGCTTACCTCACCGATATTACCTAAAGTATGAGCTGCTATAGGATATGGATAGTTTCTCACAGAACGTGTCTGGAAATAAAAGCCTTGGTATTTATGAAGATTCTCCGCAATCATGCCATACTCCTCTTTAGTTATCTGTGCCATAAACACCGACGGACTGAATGTGGAATAACGTCTGGCCTTGATCATGCGTTCATTGAAATACTCTCTAGATATATTCATGGTGGAACAGAAATCGAGGGTGTCGAGCTTCTTGACCTGACGCGGTATCACCATCAAGTCGTATATGGCCTCATTATAAACCAAAAGCCTGCCGTTTCTGTCAAAAACCTTGCCTCGAGCAGGATATTGCGTTATATATCGCAAAGTGTTATTATCAGAAGAATGTTTATACGATTGGTCGACGACCTGAATCATGAACAGCTTAACCAACAGAACTAAAACCACGATAGAGAATATCATGATTACCACATATTTACGTGACGAATAATTAGTCCTGTTCTTAATCATTTTTAACTATATTTTATTAATTGAAATTAACATAACAAAATTATAAAAAATACCTTTTTTAGCTATATACATAATGAAAAAAAATTCTAAATTTGCAAGATTTAAATTTTTATTTAAAATGCGCTATACACTCTCAACATTACTGCTATTTCTTGTGTTTGTATCATGTACAAAAAAACAAGACAATGTTATTATTTCTAAAAATTTCGTTAATGAAGAATGGTCGAGATTCGAATATCTCAACGGCAACATCAACATCTCTAAAGCCCCGGCCAAATGTGACATAATAATGGAAGTTGTAGTAAGCGAAGTTTTCCCTAATGTTTACGAGAACCATAAAGATGATTGTTCTTTATCATTTAATATGACTATCAAATATCCTAACAACAGCGGAGCGCGTTCCAACAACTACAGTTATTCCTTGAAAGACAGAGATGGCAATTGGAAGGCCGACAAGAAGGAAGGATATTATACCTTCAAGCTTCCTATCATCAGCGAGATATCTCTAGGCGAAGAAGGCGTTTATGACATAAAATTAGAAAACAAATATCCAAAAGACCCTCTATACGGAATAAAAAGCCTGACACTAAAATACGTTACTTCTAAATAATAAACATAAAAATGAAGAAAAAAACAACACTACTATTATGTGCCATTGTAATTATGGCAATTACAGCTATCACTTCCTGCGTACCACAAAAAAAGATTCTGTATTTACAAAACGACACCACGATGAACGACAGTGTTTTCATGTCTATGGAATATGAAAACGCACGTACATTCAACTATAAGGTCCAGCCTGGCGACAACCTTTACATCAGAATAGCCAGCCTCAACGAAAAGTCAACAGCTTATTTCAACATGGGCCAAAACGCAAGCATAAACACCAGCAACACCTACAGCAGCGGAAACGCCGCCATATATCTTAACGGATATACTGTAGACGCCGATGGAAATATAAGCCTGCCTCTGATAGGCGAAGTGTTTGTCAAGGACCTCACCATAGATGAAATCCAAACAAAAACACATACTCTTATTAACGAATATCTCAAAGCTGACGTATATGTCAAGCTAGGACTCTTCAACCTCACAATACTCGGTGAAGTGACACGCCCAGGACAATATCAGATTTATCAGTCAGACATCAACATCTTCCAGGCAATAGCATTGGCCGGAAACGCAACAGACTTCGCTAATAAGTCGAACATAAAAATCATCCATCAGACACCTAAAGGCTCTCAGATAGTAAAAGTAAACCTCAATGATGCAAGCATATTGTCATCACCTGATTATTATCTCAAACCTAATGACATAATCTATGTTGAACCGCTCAAGACCAAACAGTTCGGTTTCACCAGCGTACCTTACGGCACAATCATCTCTGCCATTTCACTACTAGTTACATGTTTCACTTTCGTTGCAGTTTACTTACAAAAATAACTTATTACCATGAATAACAATATAGAATTACAAAATAGACCTCAATACGAAGAAGAAGATATAATAAACATCAAAGTCATAATCATCAAGATAATCAGTTACTGGTATCTTTTTGCTATTGGAATCATCGCTGCCTTAACAATAGGCTACCTCTACAATAGATACACACCTTACGTCTATCAGGCATCAGCATCCGTCTTCATCAAAGAAGACAAAATGGGCATCGACCCTACTTCTATGATGACAGGCTTGACTTTCAAGAGCAACATCAATATCGATAACGAAATAGGCATTCTCAAGTCATTCAGCCTAAGAGAAAGAACTATCAAAGAACTCGAATTCTTCAATGTCTCTTATTATGCCAGCGGAAGAATAGCAACCAAGGAATTATACAAAAGCACACCTTTCAATGTAGAACTCGACTACGATACTTTGCAAGTTGTGGGCTGTAAATACGACATCATCTTCCTCGACAACGAAACATATCGTATCAAGGCAAAAGAAAATGAATATTCCATTTACAACTACGACACCGATGAGAACGTAGGATTGGCTCATGTCTTAGACTACGAAGACACATACCGTTTCGGCGAATGGATAAACAACGGATACAATAAATTCAGAGTCATATTAAACAGCAACTACGACTTCAACCCTGAGAAAAAGGAAAACCTTAAATACAGCTTCGTAATCAAGAGCCGTCTGGCATTGATCAGCGAGATGAGCAGCCTCTCAATAGCTCAAAGCACAAAAACATCATCAATCCTGAATCTCACAATACAAGGTTATAACAGACATAAGATAACCGACTACCTCAACCAGCTGCTGAATGAATATATAGAAAGAAACCTGGAAGAAAAAAACCTCGTCTCTGACAATACCGTAATATTTATCGATGAACAATTAATCGGCATCCAAGACTCTCTTAACAAGGCTGAAGTAGACCTCCAAGTATTCCAGGAAGGAAACGACTTCATGGACTTGAGAACACAATCCAGCGAGATGTTCAACCGCCTCAAAGACATCGAAAGACGTAAGTCTGAACTGGAATTGAGCGTTAAATATTACACCAACCTTCAAGAATACATCAACAGAAACATTGACGACCTGAACAAACTTGTCGTTCCAAGTGCAATGGGAATCCAAGACCAAATGCTCAACAAACTCGTTCTTGAGTTGGTAGCCTTGTCATCAGAGAAATCAAAGCTCTTAGCCATATCTAGAGAAAAGGACCCTATGGTTCAAAACATTGACGATCAGATTATCCAGACAAAGATGCAGTTGTTGGAAAACATCACCAACATGATTAACAATACAGAAGTCACAATATTGGAATTGTCTAATCAGATAAAATTATACGAAGAACAAATCAAACAACTTCCAACGACACAACGTGCATATTTAGGCTACGAACGTAAATTCGCTTTGAACGACGAATTATATAAGTTCTTGATGCAGAAGAGAGCCGAAGCTCAGATCGTTATGGCAAGCAACAACTCCGACAACAGCATAATCGACGAGGCACGCATTTCAAGAACAAGGGTTGTAGCTCCTAAAAGCATGATGGTGTATTGGTTCTGCCTCATATTGGGATGCGGTATACCAGCAGCATTCATCCTATTAAAAGAGATATTCAACACAAAGATATTGGAAAAGAGTGATATCGAGAAAATCAGCAAGCTTCCAATCATCGGACAAATTCCATATACAAATCCTAAAGAATCACACGCCAGCCCTACCG
Source organism: Bacteroidales bacterium (assembly GCA_017561025.1). Taxonomy (GTDB): domain Bacteria; phylum Bacteroidota; class Bacteroidia; order Bacteroidales; family F082; genus Limimorpha. Next base: position 32,005 of record JAFZDU010000111.1, read on the forward strand.
TTGTCATCGATTCACCAAAGTCACCCGTATCAGAAGCATTCCGTTCTATACGAACCAATATCGAATATATAGTTCAAGGCAAGGACAAATGTGTCTTTTCTGTCATAGCTGACTCTCCTGGCATTGGCAAGACATACATCTCAATCAATATGGCATCTATCTACGCCATGTATGGAAAGAAGACAGTATTGATAGGCATGGACCTCCGCAAGCCTCGTCTATATCAAGAATTCGGTTTGTCAAACAGCATAGGCGTAAGCTCATATTTCTCAGGCAAAGCATCTTTGGATGAAATCATACAGCCTTCAGGCAAACTGCCAACACTCGATGTCATCACAGCAGGTCCGGTTCCTCCAAACCCTGCAGAACTGATAGCATCAGACAGATGCAGCAAGTTGTTCGAAGAGTTGAAAGAAAGATACGATTACATCATCATTGACACACCTCCACTCTTATGGGTGACAGACGCATTGTTGTTGATGAAACATGTTGACACATCAATCTACGTTGTAAGACAAGGCATAACAAATAAGAAAGCCTTTGATGTAGTTATCAAAGATTTGGAAAGACGTAAATATAATGTCAGCTTGGTTGTAAACGGAATCAATTACCAAGGTTCATACGGCTACCGCTACAGCTACGGCTATGGTGGTTACGGCTACGGCTATGGTTACGGCTATGGATATGGACAAGGTTATTACGACGAAGAACATGAAGATAAAAAACGCAGATAACAACAAGAAATGGTTCACACTATATGTCAAGTCAAGAAGCGAAAAGAAAGTAGCTAAACAACTTGAAGACATAGGCGTTGAATCATTTCTTCCCCTAATAACAAAAATAAAACAATGGAGCGACCGCAAAAAAAAAGTAGAAGAACCATTGTTCCGTTCATACATCTTTGTGCACATAACAGATAAAAACATCAACGACAAAGAATACAATGATGTAATAAAATGCCCTAATGTAGTAAGATTCATAAGCTTTGAGAAAAAACCAGTTGTAGTACCAGACAATCAGATTATAGCCATAAAAGAATATATCAACGATACCGACCTTCATGAAATAGACTATGAAGAATTGAAGGAAGGTGAATTGGTAAAAATCAAATCAGGACAAATGAAAGGCTTGATGGGAAGACTTACAGAGATAAAAGGTAAACATCGAATAATAATCGATATAGAAACCGTAGGCCAATCATTACCTATTAACATATCTAGATATAACGTAGAAAAAATCACACAAACACACATTTATTAACTAAAATTTCTAACAAATGAGAAAACTATTTATTGTAATGCTCGCAATGATGATGACAGTCACATCATTCGCACAAGGTGAAAAAACCTTAAAAAGAAAAGTCGCCATCGGCAGATTTACAAATGAGACACAATACGCAAAAGGTGTTTTTTACGAAAAAGAAAATGACCCTATCGCCAAGCAAGCTTTGGACATCTTGTCAGCAAAGCTCGCAGCAAGCGGCAAATTCATCTTACTCGAAAGAGACGGTCTTGAAGAATTAGTAGCAGAAGCCGGCAGCGATATGCAACAGGTAGGAGCCGACTACATCATCTTAGGTTCTGTAACTAAATTCGGAAGAAAAGTAGAAGGCGACCACGGCGTATTCACAGAAACAAAGACACAAACTGTAGAAGCAGGCGTAAGCATCAGATTGGTTGAAGTTGCAACAGGATTAATCATCTATTCTGAAGAAGCTTCAGGCTATGCTGAAACAACATCAAAACAGACTTTAGGCTACGGCGGCACCTCATCTTACGACGCTACATTGAGCGACGAAGCTATCTCTGCTGCTATGACTCAACTCGTTGAAAACATCATCAACAAATGTATGGACAAACCATGGAGAGGCTACTTGCTCTCAATTGAAGACGGCAGCTACATCATCTCTGGCGGCAAGTCACAAGGCATCGAAGAAGGCGCTACATTCGTACTCTACAAAAAAGGCAAAATGGTCAAAAACCCTCAAACAGGCATGGACGTAGAACTTCCTGGAACAAAACTCGGAACATTGACAGTATTGTCATCTGTAGGCGATACCCCTGAAACAGAAATATCATTCTGCACCTACGAAGGCACTGAACTACAAGCTAACGAATTGTCTAACTATTATATACTTGAAAAATGAAAAAACTCATAATGATATTATTTGCAGCTATCACAATGACATTGACAAGCTGCGGCGTAGGCTCTTATTCTGTAGTAAGCGGCAATGCTGATGAAGCTGCTGTATGTTTTATAGCATCAGAAAAATACGACATCACTGTCGATATCGACGGAAACACATACGAACTTGAAACTATTAAAGAAAAACAATACAAGAACCGTCGTCATATCAAAAAAACCGCTCAACAAGAAATCTCAGTTTCACCTGGCAGACATCAGATAAGTGTTAAAAGAAATGGCACAGAAATCTACAATCACGAAATTTTCATTTCTAACACTGAGATTAAAGTCATAGAATTATGAGGAAACTATTAGCTATTTGTGCCTCCGCCATGTTGCTTTCCTCATGCGTTCCAACAAGCATGTACTATTGGGGAAAGATGACTGACGGCGTATCAAAATATGAACAGCTAACATATAAACACTATGACCAACAGACTCCTGAGAGCATCTGTGAACTCTTAGTGTTATATGAAGATATGGTAAGCAATCCTGGAGGCTCACGCAACACCGTGCCTCCTGGAATATGCGCCGAATACGGATTTCTCATGCTTCAGCCTAATACAGCAGAAATATTTGAAATGTATGCCACACCAAAACAAAAAAAAGCATTCGAAAATTCAGAATACGGAGCTTTGTTCAGTGAAAAAGGCATCAAAATGCTGGAAATGGAGATGGAACTATATCCAGAGTCAGTAACGTTCATTGGTCCAATACTTAAAAGACTGAAGTGATATGAAAAAGATACGTTTAAGCATAATCTCCATATTGGCCAGCATATTGATGTCATCTTGTGCCACATACACAAGAGCTGGATTATATCCAATGATGTATGAAGAAAAGCCATTATCGATACTTGTGATGCCACCTATCAATAACACCACTAATGTTGAAGCAAAGGAACTCTTATACACTTCTATCAGCAAACCTTTGATTGAAGCAGGTTATTACGTGGTGTCACCACATATCGCAATGGAATTCCTCAAAGCTGAGAGCGGATACGATGCCGAAAGATTCATCGAAGGCAACATATCCATGTTCGGCAATATCTTCGGAGCTGATGCCGTCATCTTCTCCATAGTCGACAGATGGACTAAAGTCGGATTGGGTATTCAAACTAGGATTAAATATGTAATGAAGTCAACAAAGACAAACGAAATCTTGTTTGAAAGAACATGCGACTTATATCTAGACCTCTCCGTCGACAGCGGCAGTTCTGGCATATTAGGAGCTCTTATAGACATTACTGCATCAGCAATTATGACAGCAGCTACCGACCATATCGTAGCAGCCCGTAAATGTAACGGATATATATTCAACGATATCCCAAGAGGCGCTTACAGCCCTGAATTCGGACTCGATATGGAAACAAAAGCATCAGAACAAAACAGTAATGTTACAGTAAAATAATATTAAGGGGACTTCTATAAATTCCCCGTTTAAATAATTTTTGACAGTAACAATTAAAACTTTTGCATGCTTTATGTTTTTTCTTGGAATCTTTTTGCCTTTCTTTCAATCACATAGCTCGCTATGTTCTTTCAAGAAAAACA
>JAFZDU010000112.1 GCA_017561025.1 Bacteroidales bacterium
AAAGAAAATAATATCGGTCACTGAGCTTGTCGAAGTGACAAACAAGATGCCTTCGACAGGCTCAGGCACCGTTCATAGCTCACAGCAAAAAAATAAAACCATGAAAAAACTACTACTCACAATCACGCTTATTCTCTGCGGAATGTCACTTTTCGCGCAGAAGAATTACTCTGTCGTTAAAGGCAATGTGGCAGAGAAGAATGTTAACATCTCCATCATCAATACCGACTTTGGCGTAAGCTCCGACAATAACGGCGATTTCATCATGATGCTGCCTAAAACGGAAAAGCAAGTCGGTTTGTTGTTTTCATGTATCGGTTATGAAGACACTTTGGTAAGCGTGATTCCTAATCGTGATACGATAAACATTAACTTCAAGATGAAAGAAACAATGTATATGCTTGAAGCGGTAGGCGTGAGCGCTGACAAGATAAGACATTACAGCGAACCGACTTACGTGATATTTGACTTTGAAATTTATGATGATAAGGTCTTTATATTACAGAGAAGATGGAACTCTTTGAAAGAATGTAGGATTTTAGTTCAAGATTTATGGCTCAATCCAATCGACACTATCAATATTCCTGAATATATTGAATCTGAAAAGATAATAGTCGATTGCACTGAAAGCTGTCAACTGATAGGAAAAGATTCCGTTTATCAGATTGTGAGGACAAATGATTCATACGAACTAATGTTTCCAACCGAAAAAACACGTTATAATAAAGTGTTGAATAATATTATTTTCTTGACGGATAAATACATTTATTTCAATGAGTTGTTGATGGATGGATATATTTCCAATTTCTTCAGGATTAAAAAAGAGTCCAAAGAAAAGGAGATGATGTTTGTCTGTAACGACATGAAATCGTACAGAGATATCAAAGTTGAAAGGCAATGGCATATTGATCATCCTCTTGGCCGTGGTCCTAGTGCTGATGACTGGGAACGCTTTGTCAAGTTTGCATGGTATCATACAAAAGACAATCATCTTGACATATTCGACAACACATTATATTATTTTGACCATTTCAACGGCAAAATACTTCGTTATGACGAAAGTATGTATAAGTTTGGAGAATGTGATATCACTTATCCTACCGAAGAAGATTTCTGGCGTTATAAGATTTATAAAGACAAAGCCTTTGGAAAATTCTATACCATATTCGGTACCGTAGTGAATGAAATTGATCTCGAGACAGGAAAAACGACCGCTGTGGCAGAAGCTGACAGCTGGCTTACAGAAAAGATAATCATCTACAAAGGAACTCTCTACTCGGTAACAAAAAGGAATAACGCTTTGAAAGAATTCAAATCGTATATTGAAAGGATTGGGTTATGAAAAAACTGTTTCTTATAACAATGTTTCTATTGCTCTGCGTAATGACGTCTTTCGCGCAGAAGAAAGAATCTTTTGTCAACATAAAGGTTATTGTGTCTGACAACTATGGCAACGCTTTGAAAGACGTCGCTATTTATAATTCCAAAAGCAAACTAATCGGCATTACTAATCACGAAGGTATAACATGGATTACATCTTTTCGGCAACACTCATCTTCTTTCCATCGACTCGGCTTTTCAGTTCCATTCTGAAAAAGACAATCTTCAGCTTCTCTATGGTGTTACTCTTGAAAAACACAAAACCACTTTTGGTAATCTTTATGCATTGACCGACAGTATAGTCGTGACAAGGAAAGAGTTTTACAGCGGACAAGAAATCGTGTATTTCATGACAAACAGAAATAATAGCAAAACCGAAGTTTTATGTGATGTTTACGGTTCTTCTCGCGAGATGGCAAAGAACTGGCAACTCGACAATATTCGCTTGAGGAGAGCTCTGAATCCTGGAGAAAGTGATTTTGTAAATCCTTACGAAAAACCTGCAGAATGGGAATCTTTCGAAGCGGATTTGTTAAAACGCGTCATGTTACAAGAGATTTACGTTCCTTTACTTAATGTCGATAATAAGATTTATATCTTTGACTTTCAAAAAGATTATATCTATAAATATGATGCTAAAGGTGAATATCTTGGCAAGAAAGAAATAAGTTTTCATCTTAAAAGCAAATACGCTAGGAGAGACGCTCCTGGCAATCCGTGGGACAAGAAACTGATTTACGACAAGGCGAGAAAAGAATGTTACGCGCAATTCACTAGCAACGGCACCGTGACTTTGAAGAAGATAGATTTGGAAAGCGGAAGCGTCATCGCCACTTATGTACTTAACGATCATTATTTCCCGGAAAACATACAAGTGTATGACGACGTGGTATATTACCAATTCATCGACAACAGAATGACATTCGGAAAAGATTGTAGAAGTCTGTATAAGATGAAACTTAATTAGTTAGAGGTTATGTAGAGACGTATTAATTACACCTTAAAAATGAACAATGAGTAATTGCTGCGTCTCAAAAATTAGATAGAATAAAAATGCATACCCAAAGTCTGTTGACTGTTAAGAAAAAAACGTTAAAATCTTTTATGATTTTTTTTCTTGACAAAAGTAGTTTAAGATTGTAGATTTGCAGAACAAATGTTAATGTATAGAACTATGTAAATATTCTAATTATGGAGAATTCGCCATAATTAAAATTAAGCACTCAGAGTCAAATAAACCACTATGAAAAAGTTCATTATCTTTTTAATCTTATCTCAAATATTTATCTTTGGATATTCGCAAAGTTATACTTGGCCTATTGCTGGGAAAAATGCTGGTGATGATGTCATATATAAACCTCAGTCTTATCTGGATGGAAATCTTCTTTATGCGGATTTGATAATACGAGCAGAATTTATGACACCAGTTGTGGCACCAACTGATGGAGAAATTGCTTCTTATTATTATACTTACCAAGATGCATATCAAAGATCAACGACTTATGGAGAAGTCAGTGATTGGTATAATGACTCATTAAAGTTCGTTGAATTTGGCGATATCGATATAAAGCATATTGGCGTAAGTGCAAAGATAATCGCGAAAGATGGCAGAAACATCTGGATTTCTGGATTGAGACCTTGTGATAACATTATTACAGGGAAAAATGTAAAATATGGCGACACAATAGGTTATGTCGGTTATTATTATAACATAATAAATCATCCATGTATTAACGTAATGATTTCGGAAAAAGGAAAGACTTCCGCTGGCGATCCGATGACTCCTTTCGGATTGCAAACAACTTTTAAGAAAATTAAAAATACTAAAAGAGCCACATCGCTGAGCAGAGAACAAGCTGTTGAAGATTACGCCATTCTTGTTGATGCATTGAAAGAAGGATTTCCCGGTCTGTATGATTATGTATCAGAAGAAGAATTTAATGATTATGTAAAAACACAATTTGATGGTTTCGCAGAGAATGTTCCTATGGAAATTTTTGATAGAACGATTACGGGAACATTATATAAGATAAAAGATAGTCATACGAGAGTGAAGAATCCTTACGATGAAAACCCCAAAACGAACTTGGTATCACTAAGTTATATAGATAGCAGTTTGATGGTTCATAGGACAGTGCCTGCTTATTCGCAATATCAAGGAAAAAAGGTGAAATCAGTCGATGGAATAGAATCCTATTCTTTGATGAAGATGTTAAAAGATTATATACAAATGTATGACGGATATAACCAGTCAGGCATTGAAGAAGATTTAGCTGTAATGTTTGATTCACGATATTCTCGTTACATTCAAGATTTGGAAAGGAATCATGACCTAACATTAGAGTTTGAAGATGGCGAGGCACAAACTTTCAAAGCGGAATCAATAGGCGGAGGCAAATGTATATCATTAAAACCTTATATAAAAGATTGGTATATAATAAATCGTTTCGGACCAGGTTTGAATGGTGTCAATATAAAGAATATAAACGACAGCATCGCATATCTTGGAATACAAACTTTTGATTTGAAAGAAAAGCAGCTTGATGAAGTGGCGGATTTTATCAAGAAGATCAGTCGCGACAGCATCGATAATCTCATTATTGATATGAGAAACAACTTTGGAGGAAATGTTGAAGTATTGAATAAATTGTATTCATTTATCGCTCAGGATGATTTTCAACATGAAATGTACAATATAGTAACAAAGAAAGGTGATTTCGATTTCTTTAAGCATAGTACAAATCACGTTATGGGAGACATACTTTTTAATGATTATGAATACGATGAACATTCCGGTTATTATGTCAAGTATCATAATGAAGTGTATTCTCCAGATACATCAGTGAATTATTCTGGAAAGGTTTATGTCATTACAAATGAATCAACCATGTCTGCCGCTTCTTCTTTTGCTGGGATGGTAAAGAAACAAGATAGGGGCGTTATTGTTGGGCGCGAGACAGGAACCGCATATCATCAAATGAAAGCTCTTAAATTTGAGAAACTATTTCTTCCAAATTCTTCTTACATAATAAACTTCCCACTTGTAAAAATTGTTGCCGACACGGTTTATAACGAACTATTTCCATACGGACGCGGCGTGCTGCCTGATTATCCCGTAAGAATTTCATTAGAAGAAATAGAATGCAGAAATGGTGATAAAGTTCTCAATTATACATTACAATTAATTGAAGAAAACCAATATATCGAATGTCCGAAAATTGAAACAGTTGTAGAACAAGAACTTGATATTAAAGATAATGATATAAACAGAATATGGACTTGGATTATAGCAGCAGTCTTACTTTTGTTTGGGATTATGAAATTAGTGAGGAACAAAAAATGAATGTAATAATTGCTGCGTCTAATTAGTTAGGAGTTAAGGAGCACCTAGCCAAAAACTTGTAGTCTTGTTGTCATGTAGTCTTGTTGTCTAAAAAAATAAAACCTATGAAAAAACTATTAACAATCATCACATTAGCACTGGCAATGCAATCTTGTATATGTATAAAGATTATACATCCTTCATACGTAGAAGCCAGTTTCATGAGGGATCTTACCTCAGAACAGAAAAACAACGTCTATTGGACTTCAGATAGCACTTCGTTGTCAGACTTGACCAACGACGGTCGTATCTATGCTATCAATCCTAATCAGATGAAAGAACTGCTTGCTACAAAAGAAAAAGCAATAATTTACCGCTGGTTGCCAATATGTAAATCAGAGAATTGCACTTCATTGGGCTTGACTCAATCATATTGCGATGATAAAGGCATTGAATTATTTGTGATTACAGACAGTTATACTGAAGCGTTTACGCAGATTGAGAGCATAAAGAATCCTATGTTCTCGATAGATATAGCTTGTTTCAGAATTGAAATCAAGGATTATGATGATGATTTATTCTACAAAGAACTCTTGGGAGATAAATACGACAAAAAGAGTTATAGTCGTTTCTATTATTTTGAAAACGGAGAGTTCGTTAGAACGTATCAAAATATCATAGAAGCAACTAAAGACTAATGTCGTATTTATGGTTGAAGCTAAAACTTTTAGTTCCTTTGATGTATATAACAACAAAAGGCTGCCCTAAAGCAGCCTTTTTTATATCTGTAGAGACGTCACTCCCGTGGCGTCTCATAATATCAATATTTCTTGGAGTCTCGGTGACTCGGTGTCTTGGCGTCTTATTCCAAATAAGTGTATCCGTAAAGTCCTGATCTGTAGTTGGACAAGAACTCTTTTCCTTCTTCAACTGTAATCTTGCCTTGTTTAACGCAGCTTGTAACCCATGACTCAACGGTTCTAACCAATTTCTTTGGACTGTATTGTACGTATTCCAGAACTTCTGCTACAGTCTCACCGTCAATGATTTGGTCGATGTAATATCCTTTTTCATCAACTGTGACGTGAACAGCATTGGTGTCGCCGAACAGGTTGTGCAAGTCGCCCAAAATCTCTTGATAAGCACCTACCAAGAATACACCTATATAATAAGGGTCTTTTGTCTTGTTGTGAACAGGCAATGTATGTGATTGGTTCTTAGTTGTCACGTATGAAGAAACCTTGCCGTCAGAGTCGCAGGTGACGTCCTGCAATGTTGCCATTCTGCTTGGTTGCTCGTCTAATCTGTGAATTGGGATGATAGGGAAGATCTGGTCGATAGCCCAAGCATCTGGTAATGATTGGAATAATGAGAAGTTGCAGAAATATTTGTCGGCCAATAATTTAGGCAAGTTATTAAAGTCTTCAGGTATGCGTTTCAACTCTGATGTCAACTGGTTGATTTCTCTTGCGATAGACCAGAACAATCTTTCAACTTTAGCTCTTGACTTGATGTCTAAAAGTCCGAGGCTGAACAAATCCAAGGCTTCTTCACGGATCTGTTGTGCGTCGTGCCATGTCTCAAGCATCGATGATTGTTTGTTGGTGAGTTTATCCCAAGCTTCGTTAAGTTCATGAATCAACTCGTGATCTTCTTCCAAAATCTCTTCGCTTTCGTCCCATTCTGGCAATGATGCTGTTTCAAGTACTTCGAAAACGAGAACAGAGTGATGTGCTGTCAATGCACGTCCTGATTCTGTGATTACGTTAGGATGTGGCAATTCGTTTTTGTCGCAAGCGTCAGCAACAGAGAAGATTACGTCGTTGACATATTCTTGGATGCTATAGTTGACGCTGCTTGCGCTGCTTGAACGTGAACCGTCATAGTCGACACCTAAACCGCCGCCGACGTCAACGAATTCAATGTTGAAGCCCATTTTATGTAATTGAACGTAGAACTGAGCTGCTTCTTTCAAAGCAATCTTGATGCTTCTGATCTTAGTAACTTGACTGCCAATATGATAGTGAACAAGACGCAAGCATTCTTTCATGTTGTTCTTTTCGAGGTATTCAAGAGCTTCGAGCAATTCTGATGTTGTTAAACCGAATTTGCTGCCGTCGCCGCCTGATTCTTCCCATTTGCCGCTACCAGAGCTAGCCAATTTGATTCTAACGCCGATGCTTGGAACGACTTTAAGACGTTTTGCAACGCGAGTGATGAGTTTTAACTCATTAAGTTTCTCAACAACAATGATGATTGTTCTGCCCATCTTCTGAGCTAAAAGAGCCAACTCAATGAAACTCTCATCTTTATATCCATTACAGATAATCAATGAGTTGGTATCTGTATTTGATGCGATGATAGCATGTAATTCTGGTTTAGAACCAGCTTCCAAACCGATATTGAATTTCTTACCGTGGCTGACGATTTCATCCACAACAGGACGCATCTGGTTGACTTTGATAGGGAAGACGATGAAATTCTTTCCTTTGTATTCATATTCTTCAGCCGCTGACTTAAAACATGAATTGATAGTTTCAATACGAGTGTCGATGATGTCTGGGAAACGTATCAACATTGGAACTGAAACGTCACGAAGTTGTAATTCATCAACCAATTCGCGTAAATCTACAGAAGCACAACCTTCTCTTGGAGTTACTACAACATTTCCTTTATCATTGATAGAGAAATAGTTTACACCCCAGTTGTTGATGTTGTAAAGTTCTGCTGAATCTTCAATGCGCCATTTTCTCATAATTCTGTTTACTTTTTTCGTTAAAAATAAATTCAATTACATGCTCATTATAAAATGAAATGCAAATCTAATAAAAAAAACACATATTTTAATATATAAGGAAAAATAAAATTAAGAGATTATAAGCCATTGAACCTTATCGTAAAAACATTGTTTAGCGATAAAATTAAAGTTATGAAACACAGTAAATTTATCATTGCAATTTTAAGTGCAATTTTTCTTATCCCTCTGACATCCAATGCTCAAGAGGAAATTATTGTCAGAAAGGCTCACAGGCCTCATCATGCGGAATTGTTAATAATCAATAACGATTTGCCTCATGACAGCTCGTTAGTCATTATTTTTGAGGAGAATGCTCCTGAACGATTCAACGCTCCAAAGACACCGTCGTTCGCTTTTATGAGCAAAAGTCAGAAGTATATGATGGGTATTGGCGGCTATGTTAAAGGAACCATGTCGATGGACTTTGACGGCGCAATCAATAATGCGGCATATTTCACGACATCATCGATTCCTGTAAAACCTCAACCAGGTAATGATATGTTGATGCAATTCAATGCAAACCAAAGTACTTTATTCTACAACCTAGTTTCTCTCTCTGACAAAAAGGCAAAGTTTGGAGCTTACATTAACATGAACTTCTCTGGTACGGGCTATACTCCTGAGATTCAAGATGCTTACGTCACTTACGGCGACTTGCTTATTGGTAGAACAACCAGTCTTTTCACCGATGCTGCTGCAATTCCTCCAACCATCGACTCGGAAGGTCCTAACGGACTGACATACAAGACAAATGACGTCTTGAATTTTAGAAGTCACTGGGGAAGAGGCGATCGTTTCAGTGCTGGTATCGGTCTCGAAATGCCATCGACAGATTTTACAGTATCTAATGAGCAACGCGTTACAAACCAATACATTCCTGACATACCATCATATCTCCAGTATGCTTGGGGCGTCAACAACAGCAGTCACATCAGATTGAGCAGTTTGATTCGTAACGTCAATTACAGAAACGTAACTCAAGATAAGAACGACATTATTTCAACCTACGCTTGCCAACTCAGTGGTTTAGTGACAGTTAAACAGAAATTAGTAATCTACTATCAATGTGTTTACGGTAATGGTCTTACACCTTACATTCAAGATGTCAGCGGCTTGAAACTTGACTTTGTCCCTAGAATCGACAATACTAGAAAAGACAAGGATGAAGCTGGCAAGTTGGAGCAAGTGACATCAATGGCGTATTATGCCGGTCTGCAGTACAACTTCACTCCAAGAGCGTTTATGTCGTGCACATTCAGTCAAGTGGCAGTTGAATTACCTGATTATTACAAAGATACAGATATGTACAAAGAAGCATATTATTTAGCGACAAACTTCTTCTGGTACGCAAAACCTAACGTACAATTCGGTGCTGAGTATCTTTATGGCAAACGCGTTGACCAAAATGATGACAATGGTCATGCTAACAGAATACAGCTAATGCTGCAATATAACTTCTAATTTTACTGATTTTTTCATGGTTGGGCTGCTTGTTTGAGCAGCCTTTTTTGTATGTTTGCAAAAAATATTTAACAATGAAATTGATTATAGATTGCGGTTCGACAAAGGCTGATTGGGTCATCATAAATGATAAAAATATTGTTGTTTCTTTCCAAACAGAAGGCTTCAATCCTAATTATACTGATAAAAAATATATTTCAAGTATAATTTTAGATAATATCATATATCATCCATATATTCAAGAAATTACTGATGTTTACTTTTATGGTTCAGGTTGCGGAAAAGAAGAGAATTGTGCTTTGATCAAAGATATTTTATCATCAGTATTTGTCAATGCTGAAATCAGCGTTACACACGACATGTTGGCAGCTTGTCACGCTCTTTTAGGCGACCGAAATGGAATCGCATGCATATTGGGAACAGGATCTAATTCATGTCTTTATGATGGAAAAGAAATCGCTGAAAGATCAGTTTCATTAGGATATGTTTTAGGTGATGAAGGCAGCGCCAATCATATAGGTAAAAGAATAATCCATGACTATTTCTATAAAATAATGCCAGACGATTTGATGGTTGAGTTCGAATCAGAATATGACATAAATATATCAGATTTTATAGAAAATATTTATCATAAGAATCAGGTTTCTAGATATTTAGCAGAGTTTACCAAATTCGCTTACGCCAACAAAGAACATGATTACATAAAGAGTTTATGTTCACTATGTTTCGATGAGTTTATAGAATACTTTATCTTAAAGTTCAAGCCAAGTGTAAACACGGAAATAGGTTTTGTTGGGTCAATAGCATATTATTTCCAAGACATATTATCCGAACGTCTTGAAGATAAAGGTTTGAAAATAAGTAAGATAGTTAAAAATCCTATTGAAGGACTTATTGATTATTATTCTCAGAAATGACAGTTTTGATGTAATTTATCATTTCTGGAATCTCGTCAATAGTAAACCATTGGTAATCATTATTCTTTCTTAACCAAGTCATTTGTCTTTTAGCATATTGACGTGTATTGATTTTGATATGTTCAATTGCTTCGTTAAGAGTTGCTTTTCCATCGAAATGCTCAAACAATTCTTTGTAACCAACAGTATTTAAACTATTTAGATGACGTTTAGGGTACATTGCTTTTGCTTCTTCCAGAAGACCTTCCGAAACCATTTTCTCGACTCTAAGGTTAATTCTTGATATGAGTTCGTTTCTATCCCAAAGCAAAGCGACTTTAATTATTTTAAAATCACGGACTTTTGCTGTGTTATTTCTGAAAGAAGAGTAGGTGAGTCCTGTCTGATAACATACCTCCACTGCACGTTGCAATCGTCTAGGATTATATTTATCAACGATATTATAATATTCAGGATCAAGATGTTGGACTTCGTTTTGAAGAGCAAACAGTCCGCCTTCTTCGTATAATTTATTGACTTTATTTCTTACTTCGTCGCTGATGTCCGGAATTGAGTCAAGACCTTTGCAAACGGCATCAATGAACAATCCTGATCCGCCTGTTAGAACAACAGTATCGTAGTTTATATAGAGTTTTTTCAATAAAGCAAGAACATCATTTTCGTAATCAGCAACGTCATATTTATCTTCGACATTGAGATTGTGAATCATATGATGCTGAACTTCAGATTGTTCTTCTTTTGTAGGCGCTGCTGTTCCAATAGGAAGTTCCTTATAAAACTGACGACTATCGGCAGAGATGATCTCTGTGCCGAGGGCTTTAGCAACTTGGATTGCAGTAGCTGTTTTGCCCGAGGCTGTCGGTCCTGCTATTACAACGAGATATTTATCCATCATTTCTCAATTTTATTTGGAACAGGTCCATTAGATTTAACTTCAACAGGTTCAGTAACTTCTTGTACAACCGTCAAACCTAATTTAATGCCTTCAGCTTTCATGAATTCGTATGCTTCTTGGAAGTTGTTGCCGATGATGCCATCCAAAACAGCTTCACGAATGGCAGTCTTTATAACTCCGACATTTCTTCCTTCAGTAATACCGAAAGTTGTCATGATGACTTCACCATTGACAGGAGGCTGCCAGTTCCTGAGGTGGTCTTTTTCCTCAAGTTCTTTGAGTTTCTTTCTGACTAACTGGAAGTTATTGTGATATTTGTTTCTCTTTTCTTCATTTTTTGAAGTGATGTCAGCGTCGCATAATATCATCAAATCATCAATATCGTCGCCAGCATCAAAAAGCAAACGTCTTACTGCTGAATCAGTTACTTCTTCTTGTACTAAAGCGATAGGACGGAGGTGAAGTGAAATAAGTTTTTGTACATATTTCATTTTTTCATTAAGAGGAAGTTTCAATGCTGCGAAGATTTTTGGTGTCATTTTGGCACCTTTTGTCTCGTGACCATGGAATGTCCAACCTATACCTTTGTCATATTTCTTGGTAAGAGGTTTTGCAATATCATGAAGTACGGCTGCCCATCTTAACCAGAGATCGCCGCCTGCTTCTGCAACATTGTCAAGTACTTCCATTGTATGATAGAAGTTGTCTTTATGACCTCTTCCGTCATGAACGTCAACGCCTTTAAGCGCAGAAAGTTGAGGAAATATAATCTTCAATAAACCAGATGCATCCAATAATTTAAAGCCGATACTAGGTTTAGAAGAAAGGATTATTTTGTTAAGTTCCTCGTTGACGCGTTCCATTGAGATAATCTTAATTCTCTCAGCGTTTCTCTTGATAGAGTTAAACGATTCTTCTTCAATGGTAAAATGTAGTTGAGTTGCAAAACGAATCGCACGCATCATACGTAATGGGTCGTCAGAATATGTGACGTCAGGATCTAATGGGGTTCTGATGATTTTATTGTTTAAATCTTCCACGCCATTGAATGGGTCTACCAATTCACCGAAGTTGCCTTCGTTAAGACTTATCGCTAAAGCATTGATAGTGAAGTCTCTTCTGTTTTGGTCGTCTTCCAAAGTGCCGTCTTCAACCATTGGTTTTCTGCTTGATGGTTCGTATGACTCTCTTCGTGCTCCAACAAATTCTATCTCTTTGTCTTTCATCCGAATCATGGCAGTGCCAAAGCGTCCATAATATTTAACTTCTTTCTTTTCGTTGATGAGAGCTGCAGTCTTTTTCGCAAGTTCAATTCCGCTTCCAACTGTCACAACATCGATGTCGTTTGATGGACGTTTGAGTAAAATATCGCGTACATAACCTCCAATCACGTATGATTCGTAGTTAAGTTCGCGACTGGCCTTGGTGATGACCTTAAAAAAATTGTTGTTTATATATTCTGACAAATTCTTCATAGTTTGCAAAGGTAATAAATTTTCTCTTTGATTTGAAAAGAAAAAGCGCACCCATAGATGCGCTTTATGTCATTGATATTTATGTTGTTACTCTGTTAATATTCTTTCTCCAGCAGGTATTACATTAACAATCATATCATCTTTTGCATCGTCATAGTCGATAACAATCTTTTCGCCGATGTTGATTTTAGTCTGTATTATTTTTTCAGCAAGAACGTCCTCGATATATTTTTGAATTGCACGTTTCAAAGGTCTTGCTCCATATTGGTCGTCCCATCCTTTTTCAGCGACGTAGTCGTGTGCTTTTTCTGTGAGTTCCAATGTGTAGCCCAGCTCTACTATACGTTTGTAAACCTTCTTCAATTCGACATCGATAATCTTGTTGATATCGGCTTTTTCCAAGGAGTTGAATATCAAAACATCATCAATTCTATTGAGGAATTCCGGTGCGAATGAACGTTTCAAAGCATTTTCTATCACGCTGCGACTATATTCATCTTTACCGTCCTTTTTAGCTTGTGTACCAAATCCGACACCTTGTCCGAAATCCTTCAACTGACGAGAACCGATATTGGATGTCATGATGATGATTGTGTTTTTAAAGTCGACTTTACGACCTAAGCTATCTGTGAGCTGACCATCATCAAGAACTTGAAGTAGAAGATGGAATACATCAGGATGTGCTTTCTCAATCTCGTCGAGGAGGACAATAGAATAAGGCTTGCGACGAACTTTTTCTGTAAGCTGACCGCCTTCTTCATAACCGACATAACCTGGAGGCGCTCCCACCAAACGAGATACTGCAAATTTCTCCATATATTCACTCATATCGATTCTAATCAAAGCATCTTCTGAATCAAAGAGATACTTGGCCAAAATCTTTGCGAGATATGTCTTTCCGACACCGGTAGGTCCTAAGAATATAAAGCTACCGATAGGTCTGTTAGGATCTTTCAAGCCTGCTCTGTTACGGCGTATTGCACGCACAATCTTCTTGATAGCGTCATCTTGACCTATGACGGAACCTTGTATTTCAGATTCCATATTCATGAGTTTGTCGCTTTCATTATGAGCTATTCTTTGTACAGGCACGCCTGTCATCATAGCGATAACTTCAGCTACATTTTCTTTTGTGACAATTTGGCGGTTGGTATTGCTTTTAGCTTCCCACTCTTTTTTCTCTGTTTCAAGTTTGCCAATGATAGTCAATTCTTCGCTACGAAGTTCGCCAGCATCTTCGAATTTCTGTTCAGCGATGGCGATTTTCTTGAGTTCACGAATTTCTTCCAGTCTTTGTTCGTATTCTGTGATTTTTGAAGGGACATCAATGTTGCTGATATGAACTCTTGATCCAGCTTCATCCAAAGCATCTATAGCTTTGTCAGGAAGGCAACGGTCTGAGATATAACGTTCTGTGAGTTTAACGCAAGCTTCAATAGCTTCAGGATCATATTTTACGAGATGGTGGTCTTCATATTTATCCTTGATATTATTAAGGATTTCAATTGTTTCTTCCGGTGTAGTAGGTTCAACCAAAACCTTTTGGAAACGACGTTCCAAAGCTCCGTCTTTTTCAATATATTGGCGGTATTCGTCCAATGTTGTCGCTCCGATGCATTGAAGTTCGCCGCGTGCTAGAGCTGGTTTCAACATATTGCTTGCATCGAGGGAGCCATTAGCATTGCCAGCTCCTACGATAGTATGAATTTCGTCGATGAAAAGAATTATTTCAGGATTCTTTTCTAACTCGTTGAGTATTGATTTGATACGTTCTTCAAACTGACCTCTGTATTTTGTACCAGCGACAACTGATGCGAGGTCGAGCATGATTATTCTTTTGTTGTAAAGAGCTCTTGAGACCTTGCGTTGAACTATACGTAATGCCAATCCTTCTGCGATGGCAGACTTGCCAACGCCTGGTTCGCCGATCAGGATAGGGTTGTTTTTCTTGCGTCGGCTAAGTATCTGGGCCACACGTTCGAGTTCTTTCTCACGTCCGACGATAGGGTCGAGCCGTTTTTCTTCAGCAGCGCGTGTTAAATCGCGGCCGAAATTATCCAAAACAGGAGTCTTAGATTTCACATTTGATGATTTTTGTGCAGGTTCCTTAGGCTTGACTTCTTCAAAGTCATCGTCAAAAAGAGTGTCTTTAGGTTCTTCTACGATATCGTCTTCCTTTATAGGGCTTTGTTTTATGATGCCGCTACCTTTAAGCTTGCTTTTGAAAATATCATAATTGATTCCTTCATATTCAAGTCGTTGTGAAACGATATTGTTATCGTCGTGTAAGATTGCGAGCATTAGGTGCTCTGGGTCAACGAATTCACAATTGAATTCTTTTGCAACGATATAGGTGAACTTTAAAGCTCTCTCTGTTTGTTTTGTAAGAGGAATATTGTCGGTATTGTTCTTCTCGACAATATTAGACTTTATTGATGCGACTAATTTTTGTTTAAAGGCTTCAATGTCAAGTTTTAGTTCATCAAGGATATGTGTTACTCCATTATCCTTTCCATCAATAATACCTAAAAAAAGATGCTCCAAGCCTATGTAAGAGTTTCCCAATTTCACAGCTTCCTCATGACTACGAAACATTATTTCACGAACTCTTGGAGAAAATTTTGCGTCCATATATTACTTTTGATATTATATTTACAAATCAATTTATGTTTATAACAAATCAATTACCATTTTGTCATAACTGACAGGAAATTTTGTGCAAATATACAAACAAAATCCAAACCAATTTTTCATCTGTCAGTAAATAACATTTTGTCAAAAAAAAATTAGCAAAAAATAATTTTCAATAGGAAAAGCTAAAGGAAAAAACATTATCTTTGCTACTTAATTTTAAAGGAAAAATATCTAAATAATAAATGATGGAAGAACAATTAGGAGGAGAAAAAATAATTCCTATTAACATTGAGAATCACATGAAAACATCATACATCGACTATTCGATGTCTGTTATTGTTGCACGTGCTCTTCCAGATGTTAGAGATGGATTGAAACCTGTACACCGTCGTATATTATACGGTATGATGGATATGGGCTTGTTATCAAATCGTCCTTATAAAAAATCCGCTAAGGTCGTAGGTGAGGTTTTGGGTAAGTACCACCCTCATGGCGACAGTTCTGTTTATGACGCTATGGTTCGTTTAGCTCAGGAATGGAACATGCGTTATCCAATGGTGGACGGACAAGGTAACTACGGTTCAATCGACGGTGACGGCGCAGCTGCTATGCGTTACACGGAAACCAGATTAAGAAAGATTGCTGAAGAAATGCTGATCGACTTGGATAAAGATACAGTCGATTTCCAAAATAACTATGACGATTCTGAAAAAGAACCAGTCGTGCTTCCAGCTTTGATACCAAACCTCTTGGTTAATGGTGCAAGCGGTATCGCCGTCGGTATGGCAACAAATATGGCTCCACATAATCTCAGTGAGGTCATTGACGGTATTGTCGCTTATATCGACAATAAGGATATTACAATCAGCGAGCTGATGCAATATATCAAAGCCCCTGATTTCCCAACAGGCGGTATCATTTATGGCTATGAAGGAGTAAGAGACGCTTTCGAAACAGGCCACGGCCGTATCATCTTAAGAGGTGAAACTACAATAGAACAACACGGCAATCACGAAAGAATCATCGCTACATCAATACCATATCAGACAAACAAGGCTGATATGATCAAGAAGACAGCAGATCTTATCAACGATAAGAAACTTGAAGGTATTTCTGATATACGCGACGAATCGGACCGTAAAGGTATGCGAATCGTTTATGAATTGAAGAAGGATGCTGTATCAAGCGTGGTTCTTAACAAGTTGTACCAGATGACTGGATTGCAGAGCTCTTATTCAGTCAATAATGTAGCCCTTGTAAAAGGTCGCCCATATACTTTGAATTTAAAGCAACTCATCCAATATTATGTAGAGCATCGTCATGAGGTCGTTATCCGTCGTACACAACACGACTTGAGAGAGGCAAAGAAACGCGCTCATATATTGGAAGGTCTCGCAAGAGCAATTGATATCGTTGACCAAATCATCGCAACAATCCGCGCATGCAAAGGCGGTTCATCTGAAGCGAAACAGGCTTTGATGGAACAATATGGATTCGATGATCCTCAGGCAGCAGCTATCGTGGCTTATCGTCTTGGTCAGTTGGCTGGCTTGGAAATCAAGAAGATCTTGGATGAATTAGATCAGTTGCAAAAGCTTATCCAACATCTCCAGGAAATCCTCGACAACGAAGGAATGCAGTTCGATATCATCAAGACAGAACTTCTTGCTATTAAAGAAAAATACGGCGACGAAAGAAAGACAACTATAGTTCATTCAGCAGATGACATCAGAATTGAAGACCTCATCTCTGACGACCCTGTAGTTGTTACAATTTCTCACCTTAATTATATAAAACGCACTAACCTCAGCGAATATAGAAGACAGAGTAGGGGAGGCAAGGGCTCAAAAGGCTCTGATGCTCGTGATGAAGACTTTATTGAACATCTCTTCGTGGCAACAAACCACAACTATATGCTGTTCTTTACTGAAAAAGGAAAGTGCTTCTGGCTTAGGGTATTCTCAATCCCTGAAGGCACAAAGACAAGCAAGGGTAGAGCAATTCAAAATCTTATCAACCTCGAACCAGGCGATAAAGTCAAGGCATTTATCAATGTCCCAACATTGAGCGATGAAGAATTCATTAATAACAACTATGTCATCATGGCAACCAAGAAAGGTGTTATTAAGAAGACTACACTCGAAGCTTATTCACGTCCACGTCAAAATGGTATCATTGCTTTGACAGTTAAAGACGGTGACGAATTGTTGTCAGTATGTCTAACAAATGGCCAACAAGAAATGTTAATGGCATTGCGTTCAGGTCGTGCCATCCGTTTCAACGAAAGCACAGTAAGACCAATGGGTAGAAGTGCTTCTGGTGTTAAGGGTGTTACATTAGCTGATGAAGAAACAGACGAAGTGGTAGGTTTGATCTGCGTCGACCCTAATGGTTCTTCAGATATCTTGGTCGTTTCTGAAAAAGGCTATGGAAAACGTTCTGAACTTGATGAATATCGTATCACCAATAGAGGTGGTAAAGGTGTCAAGACGCTCAATATCACAGACAAGACTGGTGACTTGATAGCAATTAAAGATGTAAAAGATGGAGATGACTTGATGATTATCAATAAATCTGGTATCTTGATCCGTATTGCAGTCGACACATTGAGAGTTATGGGCCGCGCAACTCAAGGCGTCCGTTTGATTAACTTGCGCAACAATGATGAAATCGCAGCAGTTACAAAGGTAAGTGCCGACGTTATCGAAGAAGATGACGAGATACTTGAAAACGAAGGCATGAATGATGAACAAATTGTAGAAATACAAGTAACAGATGAAACTGATGCAACAGATGTGTCAAATAATTCAGAAGAAAATAATTAAATAATCAACACAAAAATTAAAAAAAATGAAAAAAGTGACATTTTTAGTAGTTATGTTAGCTTTCTTAGCTAATGTAGCTATGGCACAAAACAAAGAACGCGTTAACGCATACAACTACAACAAAAATGCTCAGGCTTATATACAAACAGCAGAGCAACTTATGGTTCAAAACAGAACTGACAAGGCTGCCAAAGAAATGAATAATGCTAAAATAATGCTTGAAAGAGCTAAGACTTCAATCGATTTGGCTGCAAATCACGATGAAACAAAAAATGATGCTAAGACATGGCACTACTATGCAGTTATCTATCTTAAGATAGCTACATATCCAGAATTCGCTTCATTAGATGCTGAAGCATTAGAAAAAACAGCAGACGCATTAAGAAAAGTCATCGAATTAGATGAAACATATTTCAAACAAAATGGCGGTGAAATTTTCACTTATATTCAATCAGTTACAACAAATTACTTCAACCAAGGTGCTGTAGCATACGAAACAGGCGATTACGTAAAAGCTATCGACTGTTATATCAATGCTTACGAAACAATGGCTATGATCGGTCAAAAAGATAACGAAGCTTTGATGGTTGCTGCTCAAATCGCTGTTATGGCAAGTGAATACAACAGAGCTATTGAACTCTGCACAACATTGTTGAACGATGGTTATGAAACACCTCAAGTATATCAATACATGGCAATCGCACAAGGTTCATTGGAAAACAACGACGCTATGGTTGAATATTTACAAAAAGGTAGAGAAAGATTCCCAGAAGATGAAAGCCTCATCAACGAACAAATCAATGCTTACTTAAAGTTAAAGAGAGAAGCTGAAATTATCGACCAAATCAGAGAAATGGCTGAAAAGAACACAACAAATTCAGTTTATTACTTTATCTTAGGTACAATCTACGGCAACCCTGAATCAGAATTATACAATGTTGAAGAAGCTTTGAGCTGCTATAACAAAGTTATCGAAATCAATCCTAACGATGAAAATGCTTACATCAACATCGCTGGTATTTATATCGACAGATCAAATGCTTTAAAACACGAAGCTGATGAATTGCCACTCAATGAAACAAAGAAATATGACGAAATGATGGCTCAAATCGACGAAGTAAGAAAACAAGCTTTACCATACGTTGAAAAAGCACACGAATTATTACCACAAGACGAAGCTATCAAACAAATCCTCAAATCTTTGTATGTCAACTTGAAAATGATGGACAAAGCTAAAGCATTAGAAGGAGCTGAATAATTTAAATTATAATTAAAAAATTAAGTCGTGGAGTCGGTAACACTTCACGACTTATTCTTTTATAAACACTATTTAACATAATATATATTATATTCCAAAAGTGGCAAACTATAAATTCAAAGAAAAATTTAATGTTAATTATTGTTAAGAAACAATTTTATTATCATTTAACATCTTTTCGTACAATATTTTTTGATAAATTTGCTCATGAGAATCAAAAACGTTTTACTTTTTTAATTCTTTAGTAATCAATAATTAAAATATAGTGCGAAATGGAAATTCAAGGTAAAGTAGTTCGTTTAGGTAGTTTGACCGAAGGAACAAGTGCTCGCGGAGCATGGAGAAAACAGGAACTTATTATTGAAACAATTGAGCAATATCCAAAACAGGTTTGCTTGGTATGCTGGGGCGACAGAGTCGTTGAAGCTCAAAACTTCACACCAGGACAGACAATCAAGGCTCAAATCAGCATCGAATCAAGAGAATTCAATGGTAAATGGTATACAGATGTAAAGCCTTTCAGATTTGATCTCGAAAATGCACCTCAACAAAATCAGCAATTTCAACAGCCTATGATGCAACAACCAACAATGCCTCAACAGCAGTTTGCATCATTTGAACAAAATAATATTCCTGTAACAGATTATTTTGAAACAGACAATGGCGATGATTTGCCATTCTAAATTCTAAGAATACAAATAACAAAAAAAGACGCTATAAAGCGTCTTTTTTGTTATTCCTTGATGATTGATAGTATTTGGCCGTTATTGGTGTCAAAAGTCAATTTCATCTTATTCATTGGAATCAAGCTTACATTTCCTAACTGACTTAGCTTAATTCTGCTTTCATATATTTTCTTTTCTCCAGACATTATCTGCATTGTGACATTTGCTGGGTTTCTATAGAACAGCTTGTTATTGTATGTCGTGTTCTCTATCTCATCTTTTGATAATTTGTTGACATGTGAACTAATTGCAATGTCTGTGAAATTAATTTTGATAGTTTCCCCTGCTTTGTTGTTAAATCCTTCTGTCTCAGAGAATTTTCCTATTGTTATTGCATTCTTGTTTTCTTCAGGAATTATATAAAATGTTTGTGTGTATTCTTCCTTGATTGTTTTTCCGACAAACATGCTTAAATATTCATTTTCTAATTCTTTGATTTGATCTACCATATAATTGATGGTATTTCCATAGTTTACTTCTTGATATCCTGTGATCAAGTCAAAATATGCTACACGAAGATTCTTTATTTCTTCTATTATTGACATGGCAATTTCTTCTTCTGTCAATTTTGAACTTGATGCAGATTCTTCGTCATCATCATCTTCTTCTATAGTTGGAATATAATAGAATTCTGATAATTGACAGTTGCTTGAAACAGCATTTTCAACAAATACAGTTTGTTTATTGTCAGTTTGATTTAGTATATGTCCGACAGTTTGGATTATGCCTTCTGAATCCAATTCTATATTTATGTTAACGGATTCCTTGCTTTTTTCGTCGACTACAGTAGAAATGGCGAATACCATATTAGGATCAGCTTCTGTAAATGTATTGATGTTTACGCTTTTTATACTGTAAGTAGTTTTGTTTTCTTTGATAAAATGGTCGGTGTTAAGCATTTCTTTTGCGAAGGAGCTGTATTTTCCTTTAAAGTCGTGGCTTTTTTCGATTGTGAAATCTATTTTGATAATGTTACGTGGCAAATGATAATAAACAACATCAATGTCTTTATTGTTGACGTTTTTTGCAAAATTTGTAACGTATTGTGCATTAGAGTTTAATGCGATAACTACAAAGAGTAATACTAATAACTTTTTCATTTTTATAATTTTATTTAACATTTTCTTTTTTACTGCATGCCAATAATGCCATAAATGTCAGCAAACCATTGACAATTAAAATCTCAAATCCAAATTGATAGCCAAAGAATATATCTTTTGAATATATGTTCAACAAGTAACTTATTATAGGAGAACTTATTGCAATAACTGGTACATATTGGTCTTTGACTTTTCTGTTTTTAACGAAAAGTCCGAATGAATAAAGCCCTAATAGTGGACCGTAAGTGTAGCCTGCTATTTCAAAAATTTTGTCTATAAGAGATTCGTTGTGAAATGGTCTGAACATTATGATGACAAGAAGATATAAAAGTGCGAATCCAACATGTATAAGTTTTCTGTATCTGATCTTTTGCTCTTCTGTTATCTTCTCATTTTGATTGAAATGAAGGAAATCGAAGCAGAATGTTGTTGTCAATGCTGTCAATGTTCCGTCGGCGCTGGAGTAACCTGCTGCTATAAGGCCAATCATGAAAACGATACTTGTGAGTTTGTCAAGAGAAAATGCTACTGCCGGGAATATTTTGTCGTTAACCACTACTCCACTTCCGTTTGTTGGCAGTTGTATTCCTGTTTCATGTACGTAATATATAAGTGCAGCACCCAGTGACATGAATAAAACATTGACTATTACTAAGAAGAAACTTGAGGTAAGAACGTTTTTTTGTGCATCTCTCAAAGTTTTGCATGTAAGGTTTTTCTGCATCATATCCTGGTCTAGACCAGTCATTGTTATTGTAATAAAGGCTCCGCTAAGTATCTGCTTTACAAAGAACTTACTATGAGACCAGTCAGTCTCGAATAATTTTGTGTAACCTCTTTCTGTTGAAATCGACATCAATTCTCCGAAAGATATGTTTAATGTTTTGAGTATTATAACAACTGTCATTACGGCCGCTAGCAAAAGGAATGTAGTTTGCAAAGTGTCAGTCCATACTACAGTTTTGATTCCGCCTTTGAAAGTGTAAACCAATATCAGTGCAATGAAAATTACAGCCGGTACCCAAAATGGAATTCCCCATGCTTTAAAGACAAATTCATATAGCACGAAGACAACCAGATACATGCGAATAGCTGAACCTATAAGTCGTGATATTATGAATAATAAAGCGCCTGTCTTTTCTGACGATTTTCCAAACTTTATATCCAGATATGAATAAATCGAAGTGAGGTTTAATTTGTAGTATAAAGGTAGAAGCAGTAATGCTATTACAGCATAGCCTATTATATATCCCAAGACAATTCCGAAATATGTAAATTGTCCGGAATAGACACCTCCTGGGACAGACATGAAAGTCACTCCTGACAATGAGGCTCCTATCATTCCGTAGGCAACTACAAACCAAGGTGATTTTCTGTTGCCAGTGAAAAAAGAGTTGTTATTTGATTTTCTTGATGTCAGATGCGACACCAATAATATTAATAGTGTATATGCTATAAAGACTATGAGGATGAGATTTTCCATATTTATAAACTTTTTGCAAAATCATAAAGTGAGTCGTATCTTGCATCTGGATTTAACTTTAATTCGTTGTCACCTACGAAAACAGTTTTCATTCCTGCGTTCATCCCAAATTCTATGTCTGAATTCATATCGCCAACCATTATTGATTTTGACAGATCTATGTCAGGAAAATCCTCTTTGGCAAAATAAGCCATTTTAGGACTAGGTTTTCTATAGTTGTCAACGACAGATTTCAACTGTGGACAGCAATATATTTTATCTATTCTACCGCCATTCCTTTCAATCTGCTGAATCATAAAGTCATGAACCTTATCCACATCTTCAATTGTCATCAGACTTTTGCCTATCCCCTGTTGGTTTGTCACTATTATGAGTCTTCTAAATCTGTCTTTAAAGATTTTAAAGGCATCAATTACGCCAGGAAGGAATTCGAACTCTTCTATCTTTTTTACATATCCGTCAATAATCCTTACGTTAATGACGCCATCGCGATCAAGGAAAAGTGTCCAATCGTCCTTAATTATATTATTCCAATCCATGTTTATCTTGGGAAGATTGTTGATTCTATGATTTCACAAATAATATGTCCTACCATGATATGAGATTCCTGGATTCTAGGTGTGCATGTACTTGGAACGTTGAGTAATACGTCACACATATCAGACATTTTTCCTCCGCTCTCCCCTGTCATTCCAATTATAGTCATGTCTTTTTCCTTGGCTGATTCAATGGCTTTTATGATATTGCTTGAATTGCCAGAGGTGCTGATGGCTATAAGTACATCACCTTTTTTAGCTGATGCATCTACCATTCTTGAATATATTGCATCGAAAGAATAATCGTTAGCCACAGCTGTGAGGTAACTGCTGTTTACGTGCAGCGCTTCTGCATTGAGTGGTTTTCTGTCATAATAAAAGCGTCCGCTGAGTTCTGCTGCAATATGTTGTGCGTCGGCAGCGCTGCCGCCATTGCCGCATAAATGAATCTTGCCACCATTTCGCAAGGAATTGATACATAGTTCGGCTGCTTTTTCTATTCGTTTAAGGAAATCAATGTCGGCAAGAATAGCTTCTTTTACTTTTATTGAATCTTTAATGATATTTTCGATGGACATATTACTTTTTTTTGCAAAAATAATAAAATTAAATCATAAAATTGCGGATATTTGCATGCATTTTCAAATGGATAGAAATGTAATTTTTAACAAAATATTTTTAGTTTATGAAAGGAATTTATACTGTATTATTGTTAATTGTGTCAAACATCTTTATGACGTTTGCATGGTATGGAAACTTGAAGTTGTCAGAGATGAAGATCATGACAGATTGGCCTTTGATTTTGATTATTTTATGCAGTTGGGGCTTGGCATTCTTTGAATATTCATTTATGATACCAGCAAACAGAATTGGTTCTGAAATAAACGGCGGCCCGTTTTCCTTGGTTCAGCTTAAGGTTATTCAAGAAGTTATCTCATTGACGGTCTTTATGATTATCAGTGTGACTATTTTCAAGAATGAGACATTGAGATGGAACCATCTGATAGGTTTCGGATTCTTGGTGTTGGCTGTTTATTTTATTTTCAAAAAATAGACAAAAACGATTCTTTTATTAAAAAAAAGATATATCTTTGGAAAAATTTAAAAGTTAAGAGTTATGAAATTTTACGATATTGATTCTGTGTTTATTTCCGGAAAATATGCCGGTGAAACCTTAGCAGAAGTCTTTGAGAAAGACCCTAAGTACATTAATTATTGTCAAGAAAACGATGACGATTTTTATGTCTCTCCAGAAGTTATGAAGGAATTGAGATCACTTGCTCGTGACCATAAATTGTTGACTCAGGATTTGGATAAGATGACCGATGATGAGTTGGCTGAATTCATGGAAGAAATGAACGATATCGATGTTTTTGATGAAAACAATTTCGATGACGATTTCAACTGGGATGAAGAAGATGATATATTTGCTGAATTTGAAGATGAATATGATTTAGAAGATGAAGACTATAGCATTGAAGACTTCGAAGATCAGATTTTCTAATAACCATAATGAAACAAAAAAAGTCGTGATTTCACGACTTTTTTATTTATATCTTTTCTGCTATTCCGTATTGTTTCTTGTTTGCTGAATTGGTTTGAATCAGTTCGGCAAGGAATCCTGTCAAGAAGAACTGACAGCCTATAATCATACATATCAACGCTAAATAGAATAACGGTCTGTCGGTCATGCCATAAACAGAGTGGAAAAGCTTTTCAAATACCAGATATGCACCCATTATAAAACCTGCAAGGAATAAAATAGTTCCAAGGCCACCGAACAAGTGCATAGGACGTTTTCCGAATTTGGATATAAAGGATATTGTAAGCAAATCCAAATAGCCTCTCACAAATCTGTTCATTCCGAATTTTGTGGTTCCGAACTTTCTCTTCTGATGGTGGACGACTTTCTCTCCAATATGACCGAATCCTGCTGCTTTTGCAATAACAGGAATATAACGATGCATCTCGCCGTATACCTCAATGTTTTTGACAACATCGTTGCGATATGCTTTCAATCCGCAGTTGAAATCGTGCAACTTGATGCCTGTCATAAGACGTGTAGTAAAGTTAAAGAACTTTGATGGTATATTTTTAGCGAATTTGGAGTCGTAACGTTTTTTCTTCCATCCTGAAACGAGGTCGTATCCCTTGTTCTTTATCATATCATAAAGTTCAGGAATCTCATCAGGACTGTCTTGAAGATCAGCGTCCATAGTGATGACGACATCACCCTCTACTATTTTGAAGCCTTCGTTAAGAGCTGGCGATTTTCCATAATTTCTTCTGAAACGAATTGCTTTGATGTTTTCGTTATTCTTTGATAATTCTTTGATGATATGCCAAGAAGCATCTGTAGAGCCATCATCGACGAAGACGATTTCGTATGAGAAATTGTTTTCGTTCATGACGCGTCTAATCCATGACTCCAATTCTGGAAGTGATTCTTCTTCGTTGAGAAGAGGTATTACAACAGAAATATCCATTATTCTTTTATTTTCTTTTTGCAAAGATAGCAAATATCAGTGAGTATAATAGGGATAAAATAATATTAATTAAAAACATCGATAGTGAAACTGCTGTTGGTGACATGAAACGTTGCAGTGTTTCGTTATTGATGTTGTTGAAAAGATCTATTCTTGACTCTAATATGGAGTTATACGCGAAATATAATGCTGTGCTTAAAATGATGGCGGACAATATTCCTGAGAAGAATGACATTGAGAAAGCTGCTCCATACGAAAACTTGTTCCAAACGAATTTTTGTTTGAAATAAATTGTGGTTACTGTGGAACCTAGCAATGGAATCAGATATATCAATGAAAAAACAAACGATTGCTGCACATAGAAAAACCAATATAAAATAAAATAAACCACTGAGGACAAGATGCCTATTGAGAATCCTGCTGTTAATATTGTTGACCAATATTGTTTTTTCGTGTATGTGGGTTCTATGAGCATAATAGATATAAAAAAAGGTAAGCTTGATATCGCACCGCTCAACCACATACCCTTGCTACCTTCCGGTCCTGGGGGATTCTGCAGGAGCTGGTCGTATAAGACTTACCCACTGCAAAAATACAATTTTTTTTTATATTACAAGCGTTTTTGTGATATTTTTTTAAACTTTTTTTAAAGTGCTGTATTTCTTTTAGTTCTAGTAAAATAAGGCCTTTCGAAAGCCTGGATATATGAATTCTTTGGTTATTATGAATAAAAAAAAGTCGGTATTCACCGACTTTTTCTCTTTGGTCAAACATTTATTTCTCTAATTTGAAAAGCACTGATATTATCAAAACAAAAACAACAAAAAACAAATTTGTAATATCAGCATTGTTTGATCCTAAAACAACCAACCAATTTTGATAACAAAAATACAAACTATTTTATTTAATATTTATTAACAAATAAGTTAACGGCACTGTTTCGTAAGTTATCGGAGTCTTTCTTCTAATGCTATTATCAAGTCACGGTATTTAGCAGCTTCCATGAAGTTTAATTCTTTGGCGGCCTTTTCCATTTCTTTCTTAGCATCAAGAATTGCTTTTTTGATTTGTTTATCTGATTTATATGAGGTTTCTGATTCTTCTGCGACAGAATTGACTTTTTCTTCTGCGATAGAATAATCCTTGTTTTGTTTTGATAATGTTTTGCTTAATGATGTATCTATTGCTTTTATGATTGTCTTTGGAGTGATTCCGTGTTCTATGTTGTATGCCATCTGGATCTCTCTCCTTCTTGCAGTTTCATCAATAGTCTTTCTCATCGAGTCAGTAATCTTGTCGGCATACATGATTACCAAGCTATCAGCATTACGAGCGGCGCGTCCTGCTGTCTGTGTCAATGATCGTTCAGATCTCAAGAATCCTTCTTTGTCAGCATCCATGATTGCGACAAGTTGTACTTCTGGTAAGTCAAGGCCTTCACGAAGCAGGTTTACACCAACAAGAACATCTATTATTCCGCTTCTTAATTCTGTCATTATCTCAACTCTTTCCAATGTGTCAACATCAGAATGTATGTATCTTGTGTTGATATTTAAACTATTGAGATAACGTGTCAGTTCTTCTGCCATTCTTTTGGTCAAAGTTGTGACAAGGACTCTTTGTCCGCCATTTACAACTCTATGTATTTCATTTATAAGATCATCGACTTGGTTTTTACACGGTCTAACTTCTATAACCGGATCAAGCAAACCAGTAGGACGAATGAGTTGCTCTATATAAATACCTTCTGTTTTCTGTAATTCATAGTCGGCAGGTGTCGCGCTTACATATACGGTTTGTCCTGTAAGTGATTCAAATTCATCAAATTTAAGAGGCCTGTTATCTAATGCTGAAGGTAATCTGAATCCATATTCCACTAATGTCTGTTTTCTTGAACGGTCGCCGCCATACATTCCTCTGATTTGTGGCACTGTTACATGGCTTTCATCAATGACTGTTATGAAGTCGTCGGGGAAATAATCTATGAGGCAGAAAGGACGTGTTCCTGGTTCTCTTCCGTCAAAATATCGTGAATAATTTTCGATACCGCTGCAATATCCAAGCTCTCTAATCATCTCGATGTCGTAGCATACTCTATCTTCAAGACGTTTGGCTTCTTCGAATTTTCCAATTTCTTTATAATATTCTACCTGTTTGAACATGTCGAGTTGAATCTCATGTGTTGCAGATTTGATTTTGTCTTTAGATGTTACGAAGATGTTAGCAGGGAACAATGTCAGGCTAGAAAGAGGCTCAATGCGAGTGCCATTGATAGGGTCGAATGATTCAATCTCCTCAATTTCGTCATCCCAGAAAATTATTCTGTATGCGATGTCGGAATAAGCAGGGAAAACGTCAACCGTGTCGCCTTTGACTCTGAATTTTCCATGTGTGAATTCAATGTCATTACGACTATATAATGAATCTGAAAACTGTCTTAATAAATCGTCTCTGTTGATTCTTTTTCCAACCTCTATATATATAACATTTTTTCCGAAATCATCAGGATTGCCAATGCCGTAGATGCATGAAACTGATGACACTACTATTATGTCACGTCGTCCAGACAACAATGCTGTTGTTGCACTGAGTCGTAATTTTTCTATTTCATCATTGATAGAAAGGTCTTTTTCTATGTATGTATTAGTCTGTGGAATAAAAGCTTCAGGTTGGTAATAGTCGTAGTAAGAGACAAAGTATTCCACAGCATTTTCAGGGAAAAACTGTTTGAATTCGCTATAGAGCTGAGCTGCAAGTGTTTTGTTATGGCTTAGTATCAAGGCTGGACGGTTTAGTTCAGCAATCATATTTGCAATAGTGAATGTCTTTCCTGATCCTGTGACACCTAAAAGTGTCTGGCTTCTTTCACCATTCATAATGCCTTGTTTTAGCTGTTCTATAGCACGTGGCTGATCGCCTGTTGGCTTGAAGTCAGATACTAACTTGAAGTTCATTGCTCCTCTCCTATCTTTTCTAACTCTTGTTTTATATTGAAACTCATTATCAATGGATAATGGTCTGAGGTTGTCTGCTTAATTCTATTATAATCAATTATATCAATTTGGTCGTTATACCAGAAATAATCAATTCTTAATAATGGCAGAGATCCGCAGTACGTTTTTCCAATTCCTTTTGAAGCTGTAATGAAAGCATCGTTCAGGCCTGCGTTTGCCATTTGCTTATATGTATATGATAAAGGTGTATCGTTGAAGTCGCCGCATATTATGAGAGGCAAATTGTCATCAGGGAGCTTGTCTAATAGGACCTTGGTGTTTTTTGTCCTTAATTTGAATCCTTTTGTTAGCTTGGTTATCAATGATTTACCATATATTTCAGAATCTTTCACGATATTCTTTGTGTCGTTGATATATTCAATCTCTTCGCTTGATATTCCAAATGAGTTGAAATGACAATTGACGAGATAGAAAGAATCGTTTTTATTTATCTTGACTTTTTTAATGTCTGCAAATTTGCTTATGTTTTCATTTTCAAATGAGTTGACATTTTCTAAAGGAAACTTTGAAAAATAGCTGTTACCATTGCTTGGGTTTACGCTATAGTATTTGTAACCAATCATTTTAGAAAATTCCATGGCAGTATTGTTTGGCCATTTGCCTGATTCTTGAAGACATAATATGTCTGGATTTTGTTCCTTTACTAGTTTGGCCAATGATTGTTTGACCTCAGATACTTTCCGTGATTGTATTTTGTAATCTCTGAAGACGCATATATTGTATGTCATTATCTTGACAGTGTGTTCTTGAGGATTTGATTCACCAAAAGAATATGATTTCGTGAAACCTGGAATGGAAATCATGAGAGCTAATATTGGAATCAATAGCGTTCTTCTTGATTTTAAAGATATTAGTATGATGAGTATAATTATGTTATAGAAAAATATCATCCAAAATGCCAACCCAAAGAAAGCTGTCCATACGAAGGTTGAAGGATTGATAAGAGGGCACACGCTGCATAGGAAAGCTGCCATGAGGCCAGCGATTCCGCAGATGCCTATTATCAGCTTGCCAGCACCCTGGAAAAAAGTGTTTCTCTTATTAGTTCCTTTAATCTTCTTTTCAGCCATTATTTTTTGCTTTGTCTGAATAAAAACTCTTTTTCTTTATCACTTAAGCTTGAATAACCGTTTTTAGCTATTTTCTCAAGTATTCTATCTGTTTCTTCCTGTGCTTGAGCACGTTCTGCATTATATTGTTCGTCTGTCTTAGGTCTTCCTTGGTAGTTTTCGGTATTTACGGTCTTTACTTTTATGCGAGCCCTTTTCTTGAATATTCTATAGATGTCAAAATCTTTGTTTAGCATGTAGGCATATAAGAAACCCCATAAAGCACCGCCGAGATGTGCTATATGACCTCCGGAATTGCCTTTTGATATGCTTAAAAAGTCTATGACAACGAATACTATGGCAATCCATTTCATCTTTACCTGTCCTAAAAGGAAGAGGTTTAGTGTGTAATCAGGTCGATATGTTGCTGCGGCTATTAAGATTGACAGCACTGAAGCGGAAGATCCTAAAGCTACTGCATGACCTTTCATATTCTCGAAAACAGGAAATGCGTTGAAAGCTAATATGAAAAACAATGCCCCGACCAATCCGCCTATTATATATGTCAATAGCAATTGTTTTTGTGAGAAATATTGAAGAAATATTTTTGCTCCGTAATAAAGCATCAACATGTTGAAAAACAAATGTCCGAACTGTTCTTGTAGAAACATATATGTGAAGATGCTCCATGGCTTCTCTGCCAATGTGGCGATGTCAGAAGGAACAGCGAAAAGCTTTGTGACAAAAGAAATGTCGCTGATATTGAAAAGCCATGTGAATACGCAGATGAACAGACATATAAGCCATATTGTAATATTGATTAACATCAATCTTGACAATACGTTCTTTTGCAGGAAAAACCTTTTTAATCCTTCTAATATGTTAATTTGCATTGATCTCATGATTAATATAGATTTCCTTTCTTTTTCCAATAAAGAATCAAGATCAAACCGAATAGCATACCTCCTAGGTGTGCGAAATGTGCTACGTTGTCGGCAGATGTGAGTCCAGAGAACAATTCAATTATACCATAAATCAACACAAACCACTTGGCTTTGATTGGAATAGCGAAATATATGTAAAGTGTTGAGTTTGGGAACATCATGCCGAAAGCAAGCAATATTCCGTATACGGCGCCAGATGCGCCTACTGTAGTTAACATATTAAGGTATTCACTCATTGGGATGATGTGTCCGCCCATGTTTACGCTAGTGTAATCTGCTAATGTGGTTGCGTACTGAATATATTGAACAAATTCTTGAATGAATCCGGCTCCTATTCCGCACACGAAATAAAAAAGCAAGAATCTATTTGGTCCCCAGATGTTTTCAAGCGTGTTGCCAAACATCCATAAAGCAAACATGTTAAAGAATAGATGAGTGAAATTACCATGCATAAACATGTATGTTACAAGCTGATATGGCTTGAAATCAGATGCTCCGATATAATGTAGGCCAAGATAATCAGAGAGGTTTATGCGTAAAGTTGTCTCAGCTGCAATTGTCGCTAGGAAGAACAGGATGTTTATAATCAAAAGGTTTTTCACAACTGTTGGCAGGACAGAAAAACCGCTTGGTCTGAAATTGCTCATATTAGTTCAATCGTGTTTTTAATTCATTAACATTCAATATTGTATATATCTTTTTGCCGTCAGGTGATACTTCAGCAACGGCACAACCGAACAGACGATCAATAAGGTCTTGCATTTCGACAGGATTTAATGTCTGACCAGATTTTATTGCCAATTGAGAAGCCAATGAACGAGCTAGGTTCAATTTCTTATCTAACTTCAAATCAACGAGATTTGTTTTATACATATCCAAAATCTTTTCAAGAAGAGCAACGGCATCATTGTTCTTGCTGTCGGCGGGAGTTCCGTTAATCAAGAAAGTGGAGTTATTCATCTGTTGTATTCTGAAGCCTATCTTCTCAAGATCAGGCATTATCTCTTTTAATAATGAAACGTCGTTGGGGTTTAATGTTATATGTTGAGGGAACAGCTCTTGCTGTGATGCTTCAACGCAGTTTTCCATCTCTTTGAGATATTTTTCATATAGAATTCTCATGTGTGCAAGATGCTGGTCTACAACAAGAAGTCCTGATTTTACAGTTGTTATTATATATGTCTGCTGCAGTTGGATGTATAGGTTTTTGTTTTCGACTACTGTAGAAATGTTTACATCATCTATATTACTGATTTTATTGATATTGCTTGATACAGTGTCGTTGCTGTCTTCGTACATGATTCTCCAGTTTCCTGAACTCTGACGTGTTTGTCCTTGTGTTTTAAAAGGGTTGAAGCTAGGATTGAAGTCTATTTTAGGCTCGATTACAGGACGATCCATTCTGCTCATTTCTCCGAAATCTATTCCCAAATCTGGTGTTACGTCGAAGTCAAGCATCGGGGCTAAGTTGTTTTGTCCTATTGCTTTACGTACTGCAGAGTGAAGTATTGCATAAACTAATTTTACGTCTTGGAAATTGACCTCTGTCTTTGTTGGATGTATGTTGATGTCAATCTCTTTTGGGTCGATGTCAATGTCGATGAAGTATCCTGGATAGCAGTCTTTTGGTATAAGTTCCTGGTAGGCATTTTCAATAGCATGATGCAGATATGAATGTTTTATGAAGCGTTTGTTTACAAAGAAATATTGTTCTCCGCGTGTCTTTCTGAGGAACTCAGGCTTAACGATGAATCCATTGATTGTTGCGGTTTCTGTCTCTTGTTGTACAGGAAGAATCTTCTTGTCGTAGTCTTTGCCATAAAGTCCAACTATTCTTTGTTTTAGATTTCCTTTAGGCAGGTGGTATATTTCCTTTTCGTTGTTTGTCAGTGTAAATGCTACTTGAGGATTCATCATTGACACTCTATAGAATTCATCGGTGATGTGACGCATTTCCACTTCGTTAGATTTAAGGAAGTTGCGACGTGCTGGTATGTTGAAGAACAGGTTTTTAACAGTGAAATTGGTGCCAACGGACATTGGTTTTGGCAGCTGTTCTTTCACCTGTGATCCTTCGATGAGTATTTTTGTTCCTAATTCGTCTTCTTTGCGTCGTGTCATTAGTTCAACCTGAGCTACAGCGGCGATACTGGCAAGAGCTTCACCTCTGAATCCCATGGTTCTGATTGAGAAAAGGTCTTCTGCTTTTTTGATTTTAGATGTGGCGTGACGTTCAAAGCATAGACGAGCGTCTGTCTCTGACATTCCATGGCCGTTGTCAATCACAGTAATCATTGTCTTGCCGGAATCTTTGACTATTAAATCGATTTGAGTCGCACCTGCATCTAAAGCATTTTCCATCAATTCTTTAACTACAGATGCTGGGCGTTGTATAACTTCGCCGGCTGCAATTTGATTGGCAACAGAATCAGGTAGTAATTTAATTATATCGAAGGACATAAATATTGATTTTATTTTCCTAAACTAAGAAACATTTGAATGAAATTCTCTACTAATGGAGTGCCGAAAATTATGTATGTGAGCAAACCTACCATTCCGAAGAAAACGACGAAACGCATTCCTTTGAATCCGATTTTTTCTCTTTTTTCCTTGACTTCTTCTGGTTCATGGCCAAAACCTGTTCTGATTCTCATCCTGCGTTTTTCATATTCAGTAAGATTTGAATCAAGGCCCATAGCAGCCTTTTTCTTTTCAAGAGCTTCCTGATTAGGATCAAAGTAACGAGGAGTGTAATTGAACTTCCTCGGTTTTGGTGTATGAAATATGTAAAATGCCATAAATTTTCTTTTTAAATTAAGCGTACAAAGATAATTATTTTTTCCGAGTTTTCCACCTATAACCAATGCCTTTTTTCGTATCTTTGGCGTCAATTATTTTTAATATAAAATTGTTAAAAAATGACTAAAAACTGTCCTCGTTGCAACAAGGAATTTGAATGCCAACACAAAGCAACTTGTTGGTGCTCAAAATATTCAATCTCAGATAATGTAAGATTATTTTTAAAAGATAATTTCTCCGATTGTCTTTGCGAAGATTGCTTAAAAGCCCTCATAAAACTGCACGAATAAGATGAAAAAAATCATACTCATTTTGTTTTCAATCGTTTACATGATGAGTTCATGTAATGTCGCTTCAAAAGGCAAAAGCGACAAACATGACATCAACGACACATTAAACCTAGTTACTTACGCCAAAAACTTTAAAATACTTCCAATAGAAAGAGGTTACAGACTCACGATTAAAGACGGTTTTGGTTCCGACAAAGAATACTATCTCTTCAACGATACAGTCTCAATTCCTAATCAATTTACTGATAAGCAAATTATAAAGACTCCTGTAAGTAGTGCTGTTGCCTTTTCTTCAACGCAATGGTCTGTATTCCAAAAACTTGGAGAAATTAATAGAGTTAAAGGCTTACTAGAAAGCAACTACTCCAACAACGAGGAAATATTAAGACTCGTTGCAGAAGGAAAAATAACTGACGTTGGAATGTCGACCAATGTTAACACCGAGAAACTCATTTACTTACAACCTGATTTAATCTTGTACACACCATATCCTGGCATTGATTTTTCACATCTGGGAGAATTGAGCGGAGCGACAATGCTTTCATTCCCTGATTACCTTGAAAGTCATCCACTTGGACGCGCTGAATGGATGAAAGTCGTGGGACTTTTATGCGGAAAAGAAGACGTCACTAACAAATGGTTCAACGATGTGGTAAGAAGATATGAGACATTATCAGAAAAATGCTCTTCTGTTGAAGATAAACCTACAATCTTTTCAGATTTACCTTTTGAAAACCAATGGTATGTTCCAGGCGGCAACAGTTATATAGCAAGGATTTTCGCTGACGCCGGCGGCGACTACATATGGAAAGACAATGAGTCGACAGGAAGCCTCCACATCGATGCAGAAAGCGTTTTGTTGAAAGCGCAGCAAGCAGATTTCTGGAGAGTCATCAATTCATACGACACCCCTTTCACATACGAAAGATTGAAAAATGAAAACGAATTATATCCGCTATTCAAAGCATTTGAAAAGAAACAACTGCTCGTGTGCGACGTAAGAGAATGCGGTTATTTCGAAAAATCACAATATGAACCCGACGTGCTTTTGGCAGATTTTATCTATCATTTTCATCCAGAATTATTAACCGATGAGTGGGAAAACTACACTCCAACATACTTCAAGCAATTAGTTAAATAATGTCTCGTAACAAAATAAATATCATCATTTTAATTTCGATAATATTTTTAGGAATAATATTATTTATCCTTAACTTATTCATCGGCTCTGTTACCATTCCATTCAGTGATTTATTCAACGTATTTTTCAGCGAAGAATCCAACCCAACCGTCAGAACAATCGTCATGGATTACAGATTACCGCAGGCAGTGACAGCCATGTTTGCAGGAGCAGCACTTTCCATCTCTGGTCTCTTGATGCAGACTTTATTCAGGAATCCTCTCGCCGACCCTTCGATGCTTGGAATCAGCAGCGGCGCTGGTTTGGGCGTAGCGATAACCATATTGTTAACTGGAATTTTGGGCGGTTCAGCTCTTTCTACTATGGGGATATGGTCCAACCTCGGTGTAAGTCTTGCCGCTTTTGTAGGAGCGACATTCGTTTTAATGCTGATATTAGGATTCAGTAGCAGACTAAGAAATATGACCACATTGATTATCATTGGTCTGATGATTTCATATCTAGCAGGATCATTGACGGATATAATGAAATTTTTTAGCATGAAAGAAGATATACATGCTTTTGTTATATGGGGAATGGGATCGTTTTCGGCAGTGGGAACAAGCAAACTGATGTTCTTCTCGATAAGTGTAATTATTGGGCTTTTTGCGAGTTTATTCTTATCAAAAAATCTGAATGTCATATTGTTAGGTGACTTGTATGCTGAGAACCTCGGTATAAACGTGAAGAGAAATAATCTATTTATCATTCTCATTTCAGGATATTTGACAGCAATTGTAACAGCTTATTGTGGACCTATCGCATTTTTAGGACTAGCCATTCCGCATCTCGCAAGATTCACCTTCAAGACCAGTGACCATAGAATTCTCACACCAGCAGTAATGCTTATAGGAATGACTGTCAGCCTTTTATGCAACCTAGTTGCAAGGATGCCTGGATTTGAAGGAAACCTTCCTATCAATGCCGTCACTGCTTTCATAGGAGCGCCTGTAGTGATATGGGTGATTTTAAGAAAAAGATAAAGTGTTTGATTTTTAACGATATAGCAATGGAAGTCTTAAAAACAAAGGATTTACATATTGGATATAAAGACAAGGCTATCTTGCCTCCTATCAACGTAAGCTTGAATGAAGGCAGCCTTATTGCTTTGATTGGTCCTAACGGCTCCGGAAAATCGACACTTTTCAAGACGCTGACAGCACACATCAAACCAATAAGCGGAAGTATTGAATTGATGGGAAAAGAGCTTTCTGACTACTCTTCAAAAGAGAAAGCTATGTTGATAGGTTTGGTTCTTACCGAGCGTCCTGACGATATGTTCTTAAAAGTGTATGATGTCGTCGCGAGTGGACGATGCCCGTATACAAACTTCTTCGGAAAGATAGAAAAAGAAGATGAAAAAATAATTCAAGAATCACTTGAGATAGTTAGAATAAACCATTTGAAAGACAGGTATTTCAATACATTAAGCGATGGTGAAAAACAGAAGGTGATGATAGCAAAGACATTGGCGCAGAACACTCCTATTATATTTATGGATGAGCCCACTGCCTTCATCGATTATCCAAGTAAAATAGAACTGTTTTCACTGATGAAAATGCTGACAAAAGAACGTAACAAAACCATAATTTTCAGTTCTCATGACTTAGAACTATTGTTACGTTATACAGATGACATCTGGGTCATCTCCAAAGGAAAAGAGTTCGTCTCAGCGAAGAAAGACGATTTGCTCGGCAGTGACATTTTAAAAGAATATTTCAACTTGAAAGAAAACATCAAAATCTAATGGAAAACTATATTTTTGAACTCAAAATGAAAGTTCGCGACTACGAATGTGACGGACAAGGAATAGTCAACAATGCCAACTACCAACATTACACAGAACACACACGTCATGAATTCATAGAATCAAGAGGCGTGAAGTTCGCCGACTTACACGAACAGGGCATTGACCCTGTCGTCGCTCGCATTTCTTTAACATACAAAACACCGCTCAGAGGTGGCGATGAGTTTATATGCAGACTTAATGTAAAAAAAGAAGGAATACGATATGTTTTCTACCAAGATATATACAGAGCTTCTGATGAAAAGCTATGTGTCAAAGCTGTTGTTGAATGCGTATGTGTCATCAAAGGCAAACTTGGAACACACGAAAAGTTCGACGCAATGTGCGAGTAGACAACAAAATTAAATATCAAAGGATTGTGTACTTCCGTCTTTCATTACGAGAAGTACATACTCCTTAACTTCTTTTTTTCTTGACAAGAAAGTTCGTTTTACTTCCGATGCATACTGCTTAAAATATGCTTCTGCAATATTTCCCTCTGCTATCATTCTGACGAGTTGATTCTTTCTGTCTCTCAGTTCGCATCTCCCTGAATTATATGTTATTACAAACATTTCTTCATTATTGTTGAAGTCTGCATGATTTACTGATTCACCATTGCCGACTTTACGGATAATTGTTCCACTGTCTGTTCTGATGTAAGCCTGTCCGTCTGGTTTTATCTCGAAGTAATTCATTTTATAGCATGTGTTTTTTCAATACTTTATAATCTACTATTTCAACACCTTCTGATTCAAGGAGTTCTTTTTGCTTTTCTATCCCGCAAAATCCGAAGTTTTTAGCCAATTCGCCTTTTGAATTGACAACTCTATGACATGGCACAATTATCGGAGTAGGATTCTTATGTAGTACATTGCCAACGACTCTAGACAGATTCTTGTTACCAAGCTTTTCTCCTATCTGACCATAAGTCATTACATAGCCTCGAGGGATATTGCTGACAATTTCATATATCTTATCTGATAACTTACTCATTTAGTTTGTTATTATTGAGAATTCTGCTATGCCGCAGTTTTTACTTCCATCCGTGTTTCTCGTAGGAACAAATGTCACGGTTTTTCCTTTTATACCATCAAATCTTACGACTTGCTCTATCGGGTTGTTTTTAATATTTCCGAATGTTCCGGATTGGACTTTCTTTCCGTCAATATATAATTCATAATCAACGATATGACGTGAAGCATCTCTGCTCTGGTTTGGAATATATCTGAACCCAGAAATAACTTTATCATCTTCAAAAGTCACCTTAATAGAATCATTAAGATTGAGATAGAATGCAACGTTTAGATTTCCATCAAACAACTTCTTATATCCATCAACAAAGCTAGACATCAAAAAATATTCCTTCGGCAAATCTAATTCTTTAACAGCCACTGCGCTTTTCTTTTTAGTTATAGGATCAAAAGCAATAGCCTTAACAACACCTTTATCATTGTATACGAAAGACTTTTCATATTTCATTGACTTCTCATCAGGATCAGAACCATCCAGAGTATAATAAACAAGAGCATCGCTATCAAATGACTTTATCTCAACAATATTGTCATAATTTCTAGTAATGTTAGGTTCTGTCAATAAAACTGGCGCACAATATGCTTCTATATTATTGATGCACAACGGACCTCTGCTTTCTTCAAAGTATATTATCAGTTTATCAAGTTCCACAGTGTTGAAACGAACTATGCGCTTATAACCAATCGTTGACAATGTGTCGAAAGCATTGATTTTAAACCATTCACCATTCAATTCACCTTCCATATAAAAATCCTTCACTCTTTGTCCAAGAGGAATATATTCCTGAAGCACTACCCTATTCATTTTCACAGGCTTATCGAATGTAAATGAAATAGTTCCGAAGTTATAATCATCTTCTGTTGCCCAATAAGTATTCCAATCGCCATCGATGACATTTTCCGCTTTAAACTTACGACCTCTTTCATTATCGACATTCACTTTAGCATCTTTCAAGAGATTATCTTTCAAATCGTTAGTAATAACGTCATGCCATTCCATAATTCTAATAGAATCCTGTGCAGGGATTTTTCCGTCAAGGTTTATTGGGAAATTAAGGAGAAGATTAGCGTTATGACCGACGCTACGATAATAAATATCAGTGAGTTGCGCAATGCTTTTCACCTGATGGTCTTCACGTTGATGATAGAACCAACCTGGACGAATCGAGACATCCACTTCCGCTGGAATCCAATGAGTTCCGTTTTCAGAACCATGATTAAGATGTTTCGTATTATTATCATTTTCTGGATTTATCATACACCAATCGGTGTCGCCTGCCCAGCCTTGTTCATTGCCAACCCAACGTATTGTCTGACAAGTGCCTCCAAATATCATCGCGTTAGGATGACGTTTTAAGATAGTATCGCGAGCACGTTCATAGTCATAATATTCCTTTGCATTTATCGAGCGAGATTCGTTAGTTCCACCATAGTAACCATTACCGCCGTTAGCACCATCGAACCAGAATTCAAACAACTCACCGTAATTACTTGTGAGTTCATCTATTTGATTATGATACACTTCAACATAATCTTCATAAGAATACTGAGCATGATTTCTATCCCATGGAGAAAGGTAAAGACCGAATTTTAAACCATGTTTCTTGCAGGCATCTGAGAGCTCTTTTACCATATCGCCATTGCCGTTTTTATAAGGAGAATTAGCGATGCTGTAATCTGTTGTTTTTGTTTGCCAGAGGCAGAATCCGTCGTGATGTTTTGCGGTGAGAATCACGCCTTTCATGCCACATTGTTTAAGAGTCTTGACCCATTGATCGCAGTCGAGATTCGTCGGATTGAAAGTTGACGCCGGAGTATCACCGTAACCCCATTCCAAGTCGTTGTAAGTATTTAATCCGAAATGCACAAAGGCGTAGGTTTCAAATTTATGCCAATCGATTTGTTCTTGAGTTGGTATTGGTTCTATTGGCGCAGGGACACGATTAATTGCGTCTGTACAAGATGATAATATACTAATTATCAATATGTAAAATAATGTCTTTTTCATGATAAAATTTTGTGTAAAGATAAGTAAAATAGCAGTTGAATGATTTAATAAATTAAATTTTTCCTTAATCCTCACTCCTCACTGAATTAGTGGAGTTGGTACGGACTTGGTACGGAGAAGGTATGGAGAAAATCCTCTCCTATTTTGCATAAATGATTTCGTTTTTGAATGATTATCTTTCTCTTTTATACCGCAAAAAAGAGAAACAGAAAAAGCTCGCCGCTTCGGAGAAATCTGCTAAAATTATGATTCTTTCGCTAAACAAAAACCTCGCTACGCTCAGATAACTTTTTGTCCTTAACGCTCCAGACTCATAATTCCTTAACGCGATTTCTCCGAAGCGGGATTACTACCAATAACAAAGATTCTATAAAAACAAAAGTCTGTTGCTCTTTAATTGAACAATGGACTTGGCACGGAGGAAGTACGACTTTGGTATGAGTATGGCACTACTTGCACTTTTGAATCAAACTACTCACCCATGTTGCAAATCTGGGACAACGTTCCAACATGGTGTTTATACCAATTTCAAGTGCTATAAGATTTCCCTCAAGTGGTTTATTATAGTTTTCCTTTATGCTTAGAATACGTTTAGAAGGTGCAAGTTGTGGACGTGTATTTATGTCTTCAGGATTATGAAACTCTTTTACTATAGCATCGGTTAATTTAGATTGTTCTTCTGTAAAATACTCTTCAAAACCATTGTTATTTGAAAACAACAGCGCCTCAAACTCATGTAATTGTATATATGAAAAGAATCTTCTATCATCAATATTTTTATCTATACATTGTTCCAATTTTTCAACTTTTTCTTTATTGGAACCAGCCTGGATACATTCTTCATACTTAGGAATATTGGTTGGTATTCTAAAATAATCAATAAACGTAGTGACAATAATATCTTCCCCTTTTGTCTTCAATAATGGTTTTATCGTATTTTTCAAATGTTCATAATTCACCAGTCCACCTCGTCCTGTTCTGCTCGTATGAATAAGAACCGGCGTAATACCATAAATATCGTATAAATTTAAGTATGGACATAGTATCTCATTCACAAAGTTTTGTTCTGTCTGACCTTCTACAACTATATACAACCGCTTCATAATTGTCCTCCTATTAAATTCTTCTCCCACATATCACTTAATGAATATTCGTATTCATTCAACCATATATTCAATTCTTCATTTGACAATCTTTTAAATACAGACTGACCATCTTCTCTATCCACAACCACAATATTCTCTGGTTCAAAGCAATTAACCAAATTTGTTGATTGGGTTGACAATATAATCTGACTCTTGAACGATGCTTTCTTAATCATTTCTGCGAATTTATTAATTGCAGCAGGATGCAAACCAAGTTCAGGTTCATCAATAATAATTACCTTTGGGGTATTTGTCTGTAATAACAATGTCGCTAACGCAATAAATCGTATAGTTCCATCAGAAAAACTATATCCGTTCAGATACATGTCAGTATCTTTTTCTTCCCATTCAAGTGATATTTTATTTGGATTTATTGGGTTGGGTCTTAACTTAAAACATTTAAAATATGGAGCTATAGACCTTACGACACCCTCTATCAATTTGAATCCTTTTTCATCTGTCTGTTGTAAACGGTATAAGTAAGCTGCAAGATTTGAACCATTATCCCTCAATGAATCATTGTCGTAAATTTCACACTCGCCCCTCATCGGAGATTTGGTGCTTGTATCATGGAAATGGTATATAGTAAAACTCTTGAAATGATTTCTTATATACCCTGCTCTCCATTTTGTATTATCCAACAAACAAGATTCTTCT
Source organism: Bacteroidales bacterium (assembly GCA_017561025.1). GTDB lineage: Bacteria > Bacteroidota > Bacteroidia > Bacteroidales > F082 > Limimorpha. The sequence goes on from JAFZDU010000112.1 coordinate 41,201, forward strand.
ACCGTAGAATCCCAGATAGTCTGGTTCCATGATGTATATTTTTTTTCATTGTTTCTACTTTTATTGAAATAATCTCCAGTGAGTTCAATATAACCTTTATTAGACTGCGCAGGTCTAAGCGTAAAAAAGAAGGCATTTGTATTGTCAAAATCTAGAAGTCCATTTATACAATCGGATTCTCTTCTAGTTCTGTAAAGCAAATTATCAATTCCGCCTTTTTCGAGTGTATAACGCCCAAAGCGCTTCTCTATAATAGATTTTGCCAATTCAAAAAAAGATATAAGATTACTCTTACCTACGCCATTAGACCCTATCAATACATTAATAGACTGCAATGGCAACTCTAAATTTCTAATAGACTTATAGTTTGATATAATTACTTTCTCTATCATAAATACCTCTTATTATCAACCAGATACATTTTTATCGCACTAACAACTTATGCGCTATAAAAGTACAAAAAAATATATTGTTAATTGCTGTTATAATTTAATTTTCATAGTGCAAAGTTACTCAATCAATCTGTTCTCAACACGAAAACGTTCTTTGCAATATTCTTTTATATTGTCCGCTGCGTTATCGTAGAGGAATTTCAATTTTTTTCTTTGTGTTTCTGTTAAATTATCATCATTATCAACATTACTCTCATGATCTTTTTTACAGGATTCTATATAAACATCCAATTCTTCTTTTCTAATATTCTGACCTTTCGAGTATTTATCGTATAAAACCAAGAGCAATGTTTCTGTTAATATTTTCATATTTTGCATTATTATTGTGATTTGGTTAATACGGTTTTAAATTCTTTTATTAACCTATAACAATCTTTCCTATAGATTTGTTTCTTTCATTAATAAAATCTATAAAACTATCTTTTGACTTATTGAAATTTATCCAGTCTTGTTTTATTTGGTAGAAAGAACAAACTTCACTATATAATTCATCTAATTTGCTTTTATCTGTAACAAGTGCTCCTTGCTTCACAACATTTAAAAATCCCATTTGTGAAAATGATATTCCTGGTAATACAAATGGCAATACTCTTTTCCCTAAAGCCCAAGCCGCTCCCATTTCATTTTTACAGACATCACTTTGGTTGTAATTTTCAGAAATAAACAAGAGTACATAATCACATTCTCTCATATTTTTGACTATTTCTTCTCTAAAATCATCACCTGTACGAATTGACGTTGTATCTAAAGTGCAGAATATGTCATCATACTTAAAACCACAGCCTAACATTAATATTTCTTTGACAAATGCATTAACTATATCTTTATCAGAAGATGAATGACTGATAAAGAACTTTTTCTTATTATTTACATTAATATACTTCATTTTAAGTATACCAACAATAGCATTAACAGCTCCAAAAGAAAATGGATTAACACAATTAGGGGTTCTTAAATTCTTAAGTTCTTTATTAAGACGTATATAACATTCCGGTTCTACATCCTTTATCTCTATAGTTAATTTATTCAATACGTTAACCAAAGCATCCTCGCCAGGACAATACGAATGACAATTGAGGTTTCCCCTATTTCTTTGATTAATAGCTTTGACAACATTTTCACATACTAAAGCTGCATCTTCTATTATTTTTTTATTCATAATCCTCTATTTTAATTGAAATTCTTTACTTTGCCTTCCGTTCCAAATAAACAAACATTCACACAACTTAACCATAAACTCATTTAATTGTTCCATATCTTCTTCAGGACATTCTCTACCTGTAAAATTATAGTTTGACTTCGCATGCACGATGCTATTTCTAGTAGCGTACAGAATTTCTGCTATTTCTTTTTTTACCGCATCTATGTCAGAAGTACCTATAGAAGTTATGTTTTTAATTTCAATATGACATTTCTTTGAAATTGACTTCTGAATGTCTTCTGGCAAAAATTGGAAAAGTAAAGTGATATCAACACATTCATTCAATACAGTGTTAGCCAATTCTTTGTCTTTTAAAGATATTTCATACTGCTTTGTGAGTTTAAATATAGACTCAAGATAATCTGAATCTCTGTCTACAATTTGTAAGGCATCTAATCTTTTATTTAGTTGTTCATATGAAGATTTCTTAGATACAATAGGAGAAAAATATTCAATTATCTTGTATAAATGAAGATATTTTATATCTGTTTTTCCTATAGAAAGTCCTTCAATGTAGTAATCCATAGCTTTACAATATGGTATAAGTTCTGATGAACCAACAATTACAGACTCATCATTCAACTCATCTGTAATATCATCCCATGTCATGAATTCTCCAATAGATATTGGTACATTATATTTGCTTGCTATATGATACAAACAAGTTTTTATAAACTTAATATCATCTTCCTCACAAGTTCTTTCTTTTTTATAGGTAAGTTCTACAGCCATATAAACCGAACACGGGTAAACTCCAAAATCCTCATTATAGATTCCATCCCTAGAAGCAACTATTCCTATTAAAAAAGGATTGTCCACTATTCTCATAGAATACTCATCTGTCTCAAACTTTACATTTGGAACCAAATAATCATAATAATATTCATTCACGGATATGATTGTTTGTCTAATCTTACCAGAAATGACAGTATGATTCTCTTTAATTTGAATATTATCTAAATCATCAGTGTATCTCAAAAAATCCTCAACTAAATACCAAGTATCATTGCTCCATTCATCAGGGTAATTTATATATATACTTTCCTCACCGATTTTAACTTCTTCACTTAATGGATCTATATTAAAATTTTTATACAGATAATCTAGGCGTGCATTTATTTTCCTTATGTTTCTAGCTGACACTTTCATACACCATCTCCTTCCTCATATTCTCCCCTACTCATCTTTATATCCATATCTATAACCAACACCTCATCGTAAGTTAGACCATAAAGCTTATATACCATTAAATCTATCTGGTTTTCTAATTCACTTGTGTCTGCTTGAGGATTGGTTCTCTTGAGCATAAGTATATTATCAACAATCCTAACAATTGCGTCCTCAATCTTTTGTGGAATATCTTTTGGCACTGGAAATGGTTTTACATAATCCGTTTTGAAAGTATAATATCCTCCACGAAGAACATAACCTGTATTTTGAATAAAGAACCAAAATAATCGGGAATTAAATAATGCCATCCAAAATTTATATCCTTCTACAATATTGCTCTTTTTAATATACCCATAAATCTTTGTAGTAGAATAAAATTTCCCCTTATCATCATAAGCAAAATTACCTCCCAAAGATATTTCGGGAGCAACAAGTTTTTCATGGTCAAACAGAACAAGATTCTTTGGGTATATGTACCTAAACCAATATTCATCATTCATTAACCGTCCTTTTTCTCTACCTCGAAGAATATCTTCGCAGTCTTTCAAATACGAATACCCCAAAGGAAATGTATCTGACAATTCTTTTTCGGTATATAATATAGCCTTACCATCAATTAGTTTATATGGAAATATAACGTATCTATCGGTTTTAATATCATCATATCGATGCACATCTTCGCCTTTTAATAAGGGTTTTACAAGCCCTTTTTCTATTTCAATATTGCGTTCCAATTGCTTCGAATAGCCAATAATATTCTTATCATTTTCTACACAATTATATAGGAAATATACATCATCTTTACTTGTTGCCAAGCCTTGAAATATCTTATCAAAAATATCTGATATACGTCTTGGATGCGATTCTAATTTTTGTAAAATATTTGAAGTAGCACCCACTGTTAAAACCCAAGGATTCTTATCAAGTTTATCCATTCCAATAACAGACGCATCACTATATTTTATTGATTTTAGATATATATCAAGTTCGTTATTTGTTTCCAAATTTCTATCTAATTGATAATAATTCAAGCAATCGCTTTCTGGTTTAAACCATTGCAAAGCAGTATATGTTGATGCATTAAAAACTTGATATGCACCAAAACTTATTATTTTATTAGCTGCTTTTTTATTAGAAATTATATCCCTAAGTCCTTTACCAAAAGCTGCATTAGTCCATTTATCTGGCATTATATAATTTACAATACCAGTTGCTTTTATAATTTGAAGGCCTCTTTCTGCAAATGTTACATATAGGTCAAAAGAGCCAGTGGCTGATTGATACTTTTTAACTAACTCATCTGCAAACTCAGGTTCATTGTCACGAATACCTTGAATTCTTAAATATGGTGGATTTCCAATCACGATATCAAAACCTGTAAAATCGCCTTTTTCATCAAGCAATTGTGGGAATTCAAATCTCCATTCAAAGGCATCTTCATAGACTTTGTTGTTTAAAACATCTTCTCTTTCAGACTCTAACTTCTCAAGTTTAGCCTTCAGTTTCTTCAATTCGCTTTTTTGTGCTTTGGTTAGTTCTTCACCAAAAAGATTAGGCTGTTCTAAATCGTAAATATCCTTCTTAACACTAACTATCTTATTAATTTCCTTCTTGCTTAATTCTGTTTTGAATGTTTTCTTTATCTCTTCAATTATCTTTCTGAACAAATCTTTCTTTGTATGATTTGAAGTGTTTGTGTAATCATTTACAAGTTGCTTGTATTTTTCCAAAGATAACTTCTCATCATCGTTCTTATCCTTATTGTATTCTATAAACACATTATCCAAAGGTGTGTCTAATGCATATCTGTTCAATAATGAATTTCCGCAAGTGATTTTATAATCCAAGTTTGGCAATGGATGTGGTTCATCTGCATCTACTACCAATGCTAACCAGAAACGCAGACGTGCTATGTCAACAGCTCCTTGTTCAATGTCAACGCCAAAGATATTATTCTGTATTATGTTTCGTTTTGTCTTTGTAGAATCAAAACTTTTGTTTGGTTCGGCATGTGATTGCAGATGATGCAATGCATAATACAAAACATAAAGAATTCCCATTGGAAAAGCACCAGAACCAATGGCTGGGTCACAAACCTTAACATCCTTTAACAATTCAATAAAACGTGAAGCAGTTTCTTTGTTTTGCAACACAGGTTCAACAACACTTTCGTTTATAAGTCTTTCTATTGCCAAAGAATATTTCTCGTCTGGCTCGTGTGTCTTCAGATATTGTATGACACTTTGCCTGCACATATACTGTACAATTTCCTTTGGAGTATAAAAAGCACCTTTATCTTTGTTGTCTTCCAATAGGTTTTCAAAAATATGTCCGAGCATTTCTGGGTCAACTCCAACTTCTGCATCATCAGGGTCGTTTTCGTCAATTGTGAAGTTATACTCATTAAAGAACTTCATCAAATCTTCGAAATAGGAATATGGGAAATCTATATCCAAAGCATCAATTTTGTCCTTATCGAACAAGCCTCCGTTAAGATATGGAATCTTTATGTTGTTGCCAAGTCTAGAATCTGCAATATCACCTACCCTTTCTTTGTTTAAAGTATCGAAGAACAAAGGTTCTAATACATCACTCAAAATTCTGTCGTTGCCTTTATATCTCTCAATAAGATTTGCCAGATAGTTTTTATCTCCGCCCTCCCAATTTTCGTTAGACGCAGGAACACCCATCCAGCCTTTTTTCTGAAGGAATTGCAAAAACACCAAACGACCTAATAACTTCTTGACATAATCACGATGTTGCTTTTTATCTTCGAGCAGTTTGAGGAATTTTGCATATTGTTCCTTATAACCTTTGAAAAATTCTTTATTAAGACGCTCAACGGAGAATGTATCAGTAACATC
>JAFZDU010000113.1 GCA_017561025.1 Bacteroidales bacterium
AAGACTGCCTCTTAACAACGAAGTTATATCAAAAGTCATGATTATGAAACGCCATAAACCTATCGAAAAATTATTCGATGAAAAATTTTGGGGTACGCAATGACGAAGTCAGGAAAAAATCTGTAGGGACACATCGAATGTGTCCTTATAGCTTTTGAATGCATTCGACGCTGCACTTGGACGCATTCGATGCGGCCTTACAAAATCTTGTGGGACAAAAAATCTGTAGGACACATCGAATGTGTCATTATAGCTTTTGAATGCATTCGACGCTGCACTTGAACGCATTCGATGCGTCTTTACAAAATCATGCGGGACAACAAAACCTGTAGTAGGGACAACAAAACCTGTAGGAGGCCGTCTAAAACTTGTTAGACGGCCTCATTTTTTTATTCTTTTGTCTCGATGATATAGATTACTTCGTTGTCACGTTTCATCATATATTTTTCTCGTGCGACTTTCTCCATGTATGCTGAATCGTGACGAAGTCTGTCGAGTGTTTCATGTTGTTGTTGTATTTCTTTTTCGTAAGACTCGATTTCTCTCTTGGCTTCTCGGAGTTTCTTTATGTTTCTGATTTGATAAGACAAATTGTATTTATCGATGAAGATTAATACAATGGTAAAAATCAGAGTTGCAATGATGTATTTGTTTTTAAATTTCTTTAATATTTCTTTGAAGTCCATGATTTGAATTTTTTGCAAAGATAGTTTTTTTGAGACTACAAGACCACAAGACCACAAGACAAAAAGTAAATATTTTCATTTTATTCTTGATTTTATTAGATATTAAGTATTTATAATACAGTTGTTTACCCCCCCCAGACCGTCCGAGAACTAATAATAAAGAACTGCGAATTAAGTGTATTTACAAGATTAAATCATTGAATATCAATTTTGATTGTTTTTTTTAAATAAAACCATGAAAATTGAAAATAAATCACAAAACAAGCTTTAGGATTGTCTGTGAATGCAGATTTGAGACCGAATGTGCTATTTTTACAGAGCATTGATGAGATAATTTACGCTTCTCATGTTTAAAACACGTTTCAGATTATATGAGAGGCAGAACATGCTCATTTCAGCGGAGACCTTTTCAAATCCTTTCAGTAGGAAGTAATATTGTCCGAGATGTCTCTTGATGGTTCCGAACGGATGCTCGGAAAGATTCTTGCGCTGATCCATCATGCTTTTGTTCAGATGCAGTACGTATGAAACGACTTTTGAGGTTGTGCTCCTTCTGTTAGTTTTTCTGTTTTCGGAGTTGGCACCGGCTGCTTCTGAATACTTATTTCCTTTGACCCGTATCATGAGGCTGTCCTTGCTGAAGTCAACCTCCTTGTTAGATGATTTTGTGCATTTGTTCATGCATCTGGCGCAGGCGAGTCTGTTGCAGTATCTTATGAATCCGTTTCGTTTTATCGACTTCTGTCTTAGCGTCTGCCCCATAGGGCAGTTTGTCATCATGTAACCTGCGATGAGATGGCTTTCCGCATCTACGGCCACCTGAGGGTTGTATCCGACGCAGAACCCTTCGTTCGACTTCATGAGCTTTGCGTCAGGGTCTGTTACGGAGATCTGGCTTTGGCCGGAGCTTTCAAGAGCGTCTCGATATGCTTCGTACTTTCCTTTTCGCTGCTGGCAGGCATCTATTTTTTGTTCCAGCTCGTCCTTGGAGAGCTTTCTTCCTTCATCGCAGTCGCATTCGTCAAGCTCTTCCATGTACAACTTTATATGTTCGTCGAGTCTAGCGATTCTGTCGTCCAGCTTGTTGAGGGTGAAGTTGCTGTCCTTAGCGTTGACGGCTTTGAACTTGCTTCCGTCGATTGAGATGAAGCTTTTGGAGAATAGTTTCAGTTTGTGGCAGAATCTGTTGAATTCCTTGAAGGTCTTCTCGATGGCTTTTCTGTTGTCCTTTCTAAAGTCGGATATTGTTCTGAAGTCAGGAGCGAGCTTGCACAAGAGCCACATGACTTCGATGTTGCAACGGCATTCTCTTGCGAGTTTTCTGGAGGAACGCACAGCATAGAAGTATCCGTAAATATATAGTTTCATCAAGTCTCTTGGATCATATCCTGGAGTTCCGGTCTCAGCGGGAGTGCTGCGGATGAAACCGAGTTTTTCCATATCCAGACTATCGACGAAAGCATCGAAGAATCTGACAGGCGCATCCTGTCCGACATATTCGTCAATACATTCAGGGAACAATACCCTTTGCCTTCTGTTTTCACCTTTCTTGTATGCCATTACCTGTAAATAATATACTACAAATATACGAAAAATATTTGAAATACAGAAGTTTACATGAAATTAAAACACGCAAATTACATTAAAATGTTTTCGGACAGACTCCCCCATTTTTTGTGAAAAATACTTGTTTTTTTAAATTAAAATTATAAACTTTGCAGAGATTATTTTAATTATTACTAAAGATTATCATTATGAAAACTAAATGTATTTTAACATCGTTAATAGTGCTGTTATTGATGATTGCATGCAATCCTAAAGAGAAACCTATAGTTACAACAAATTCTGTCACTGATGTGACATCTGAATCTGTAGTTGTAGAAGCTAATGTCGAATCAGATGGAGGTGCTGAAGTTACAGACAGAGGTGTTTGTTGGAGCGTGACGCAAAATCCAACAATATCGGACGAACACAAGAATAATGGAGCCGGTCTCGGAATATATGTCACACAAATAGATAATCTTGAAAATGCTACCAAGTATTATGTCAAGGCGTACGCTACAAACAGCGAAGGCACTTCATACGGTGAAGAAATATCTTTCGAGACATTGGAAGTCATAGATGACGACGATGATAATGATGGTGAAGACGACGATGATAATGATGGTGAAGACGACGGAGATGATGATGGAAATGACGACGGAAATGATGACTTGGAATTGCCAAATATCAAAATCACTAAAATAAGAGATGTTACGGAAAATTCTGCTATATGTGAAGTTGAACTGCTGTCGGATGGAGGAGGTGCGATTATAGAGAAAGGCGTTTGTTACAGCAAAGATTCAAGTCCAACAATATCAGACAACGTCATAAAAGACGAAAGTGGAGAAGATATATTTGTCGTTAATCTCACCGATTTGGAAGATGGCGTAAAATATAATGTAAGAGCTTATGCTATAAATAAAAAAGGAATTTCATACGGAATGGTGAGAAATTTTACCACGATACGAATTCCAGAAATGCCGACGATAAAAACATCTTCGGTGTCGGATATAACAACATTAAGCGCTTTGTTCGAAGGTGAACTTATAGATCTGGGAGGGTCAAATTTTGTCTCAAAAGGATTCTGCTGGAGTACATCCCAAAATCCTACAATAGAAGATAGTTGTTTGGTTTTTATACATCCATATCCGGAAAAGTATAAGGAAACCATATCTAATTTGGAAGAGAACACAACGTACTATGTCAGAGCGTATATAACAACGGAAATGGGCACGTCATACGGTGAAGAAATTACTTTTAAGACTGTTGATGTGGAGTATGAAAATGGATATATTACTATTGATGGTGTGGAAAACTATAAGATGATTCCTGTTGAACCTGGAACGTTTTTAAGAGGTTATCAGAATAAAGACCCGGAAGCGCCTCATTATTATGTGTCTGTTGCTTTTAACGAATCACCTATACATTATGTGACACTTACAACTCCATACCATATAGGAGAAACGGAAGTCACGCAAGATTTGTGGTATATAGTGATGGGCAACAAAAGACCTGTTTGGTGTGAAGGTGAACGTTTTCCCGTTGATATGGCACCGTGGGGATGGGTGATGGATTTTATAGAAAGATTAAATGAGCTTACCGGAGCTGAATTCAGACTGCCAACGGAGGCGGAATGGGAATTTGCTTCTATCGGCGGCAATGAGTCAAAAGGATATATATATAGTGGCAGTGATAATCCAGACGATGTGGCTTGGTATAATATAGAGGGCGTTATTGGAAGAGCTATTAAAGAAGTCAAGACAAAAATGCCTAATGAATTGGGGCTCTATGATATGCATGGAAATGTGTTTGAATATTGTTCGGATAACTATGATTATTATAGTGCTTTTGTTTCTGAAGAATATCAGACTATTGTAGATCCTGTAGGTGTCGATTATGACAGATGGGGCAAGGTGTATCGTGGAGGTCGTGCGCTTAGTTCTGATCCGAGAGATTTTCTTAGCAGGTATCGTACAGGATATGGTTATGAAGAATTTCACATGACGGAATTCTATAAAGGATTTAGGTTGGCATTATAAAAAAAGGACGCTGTCAAACAGCGTCTTTTTTTTATGAAAATTCCGTTTCAAATTCCTTTTTTGTCGTTTCATCTAAAACATTAAACAATCTTGTCTTTTTAACATTATATTTGTATCATGAATTTTTACAGATATGAAAAAGATATTTTTATTTGTTATTGCAATGTCGTCTTTAGTGCTAAGAGCGCAAAACGATTCTCAGACGCTGAGGTTTACTCTCCAAGAATGCTTGGAATATGCTTATTCCAATAGCTATGATCGTCAGTCGATGGAGCTTTCGAACAGGTCACAACAGCTTTCTTACGAACAGTCTAAAGAACAAAGGCTTCCTTCTGTCAACGCTTCAATGAGCGAGGGCTTTTCTAGCACCAATTATTCTTCTAACTTCTCTGGTAATATTGGTGTTAACGCAGGTGTGGCAATATATCAAGGTGGTCAGATTAATGCCAATATCAAGAAGGAACAACTCGCAACAGAACAGTCGTCATTAGAGATTACACGTTATGACGACAATCTGGCTATCCAGATCTTGCAGTCGTTTCTGACGATACTCGGTAATGAAGAGCTTTTGAATTACCAGAAGTCGGTCTTGAACAGCAGCCGTGAAGCTATGAAGCAAGGAAAACGCAAATATGAGGTCGGTTCCATAATAGAGAGCGATTACCTTCTTCTTGAAGCTCAATATGCATCTGATACTAATAATATAATCGACACTCAGATAGAGATAGAAAACAATCTTATGAATCTGAAAGTGCTCCTTTCTATGGATCCTATGAAAGACCTTCAGATTGTAAGCCCTGATACTTCAATAATGCAGCAACTGTCGGTCTTCCCTACACTAGAGGAGGCAGTGGAACAATCCATAGCTTATTCTCCAGACCTTAAAATAAGCAGCTATGATATTGATATTGCAAAACAATCGTTGCGAATAGCAAGAGCTAACTTTTATCCTTCTGTAAATCTTAGTGCTGGAATAAATACCGGACATAACAATTTCAAAAATATGGGTCAGCAGTTCGGAGATAGATTGTCAGAACAAATCGGACTATCAGTCAGTATCCCAATCTATAGCAGAGGGTCGACAAAGCTTCGTGTTAAACAAAGCGAGATAGCACTTGAGCAGACACAGCTCTCGTATGAACAAAATCTGCTTTCAACACGTCAGACTATAGTTCAGGAATATAACAATATGATTTCCACTTACAATAAGTATAATGTTTCTAAACGTACAAAAGACGCATATCTGAAATCATTTGAATCTTATAACGTTCAGTTTCAATATGGTTCTATAACTGCCGTTGAATTGCTGCAACAACAAAACAGCTACCTCAACGCCTTGAATAACTTCATCCAGAATAAATATTCTTTCATCCTTCAAAGAAAGATAATGGATATTTATATGGGAAAATGATTAATTAGGAATTAGGAATTAGGAGTTAGGAATTAGGAATTAGGAGTGGTTTGTAGAGACGTTTCAATGATTCCTAAAAAATAAACAAACATTGAAGCGTCTATTAAAATGAATAATTAAATTTTAAAAAATATGAAAAAAGGTAAAATAATAATCATCTCTGTTATTGTGATAGCAGTTTTGGGTTTTGTTATGTTAAAAGTTTTTAAGAAGTCAGACAAGGAACTGGTAGTACGTACTTATGTCGTAGCAGACTATACAGTTGAAAATACTGTCACTGCCACCGGCACCATCCAGCCTTTGGAAAAAGTCGAGGTTGGTACTCAGGTGTCAGGTGAGATAGACAAGATCTTCGTTGACTACAATTCTGTCGTTAAGAAAGGACAGCTTCTTGCTGAGTTGGATAAATCTAATTTGTTGGAGAATCTTCGTCAGGCTGAAGCTAGCGTCCGCAGTGCAGAGAGCGAACTTGAATATTCAAAGACCAGTTTCGAGAGGACAAAGCAGCTCTATGAAGCTAAGGCTGCAACGCAGATAGCTTACGATGAGTCACGTAATTCGTTGGTCAAGGCTGAGACATCATTGCAAAATGCAGTCTCTAACCTTGATAAGGCTAAGGTTAATCTTGGTTATGCTGAGATATACTCTCCTATCGACGGCGTCGTGCTCTCTCGTGAAGTTGAAGTGGGTCAGACTGTCGCTGCTTCTTATAGTACGCCAACATTGTTTACTATAGCACACGACCTTACACAGATGAAAGTAGAGGCTGACGTCGACGAAGCTGATATAGGTCAGGTTAAGGTCGGACAAAAGGTGACCTTCTCAGTTGACGCTTATATCGATGATGTGTTCTACGGTGAGGTACAGCAGATTCGTCTTCAACCTACAACTACAAATAATGTTGTGACATATACTGTTATCATTACAGCTTACAACCCTGAATTAAAGCTTCTTCCTGGTATGACAGCCAGCGTTACTATCGTCACTGAAGAAGAGACAGGTTTGGCTGTTCCTACAGAAGCATTGAGTTTCAAGCCTTCAGAAGAATTTTTAAGTCAACAAGACTATAAGGATATGGTGCCAATGGATCAAAAGCCAGGAAAAGGCATGCCTAAGTTTGATGGTGATATGCCTCCGTTCCCAGGTGGAATGCCTCCTCAAGGAATGCCTCAAGGAGCAAGACCTGACTTCAATGGTCAGCCTCCATTCGGCCGTGATTTGCCTGATTTCTCAGCAAAGGCTCCTGAGATGGTATGGGTGAAAGTCGATGGCAAGATGATGCCTCGTCCTATCAAGACAGGTATGAGTGATGGCGTATATAGAATTGTTGAGCATGGACTTGTGCAAGGTGATTCTGTAGTGTTGTCTGCAAATTATGTAGAGAAGGTTGCTAACTCACAGAAGATGGGTAACAATCCTTTCATGCCAGGACCTCCTCCAGGAGCAGGAAGAAACACTAATTCTAACAACAACGGTCGTACCACGCCTAAAAAATAAGTCGTTATGAGTCAGGCTATATTACAGATAGAAAATCTGAGACGTGTCTTTCAGGTGGGGGTGGAGCAGGTGCATGCACTGAAAGGTGTCTCTTTCTCCGTCAACAAAGGCGAGTTTGTGAGTATCATGGGTTCTAGCGGTAGCGGCAAGTCGACTCTGCTCAATATCTTGGGCTGCCTCGATACGCCTACGTCAGGAGAATATCTCATCGACGGTGTCTCTGTGAGGGAACGCAGCAAAAATGAATTGGCAGACATAAGAAATCGTAAGATCGGTTTCGTGTTCCAGTCGTATAACCTTCTGGCTCGTACCACGGCGCTAGAGAACGTAGAGCTTCCTTTGATATATAACAACACTGTCTCATCGCGCGAGCGACGCGAGCGCGCTGAACATGCGCTGGAGATGGTAGGGCTGACCGACAGAATGTTCCATACTCCTAACCAGCTGTCAGGAGGTCAGCAGCAACGTGTGGCTATTGCACGTGCCATCGTCAACGACCCTGTCATAATATTGGCCGATGAGGCAACAGGTAACCTTGATACAAAGACATCATACGAGATTATGAGTCTTTTCCAAGATCTTAACGAGAAGGGCAAGACGATAGCATTCGTGACACACGAACCAGACATCTCTGCTTTTACCTCTCGTATCATCATGCTACGCGATGGTCATATCATAAGCGACAATGCTAATGAACCGCGTTCGGCATTGCGGGCTCTTAATGAACTGCCAACAGAAATAGATAACGCATAACACATACACATACGTAAAGACACACGTCCGTGTGTCTCTATACGTGTGGCAAACAATAAAAAATACAAAAAAATGAATATCTTCAACTTGATAAAAATAGCATATAAATCGCTGATGCGAAATAAAATGCGGGCATTTCTTACCATGCTCGGTATAGTGATAGGTATCTCTTCCGTCATCACTATGGTCGGGGTGGGAGAGAGCTCGCAGGCAAGTATCAACAATCAGGTGTCGCAGATGGGAACCAACCTCATCATGGTCCAGCGTGCTAGAATGCGTGAACGTGGTGTCTCTACTGGCCGCGACAATGTGCAGTCGCTCAAAGTCAAAGACGTTGACCTGCTTGCTGAAAATGCCAAATATCTGTCTGCAGTGAGCCCTGTCTTTAATGCCAATGCCCAAATCATTAATGGTAACTATAACTGGCAAGGAAGCGTTATGGGAGGCAATACTGATTTGATGGATATTCGTAAGTTCGAACTTGCAACTGGATCCAACTTCACCGACGACGATATCAGGAAATACGCTAAGGTGGCGTTGATAGGACATACTATTGTAGAAGAACTCTTCGATGAGAATGTCGATCCTATAGGCAAGACGATACGTGTCGGCAATATGCCTGTGAAAGTCATAGGAACACTGAAGCCTAAAGGCGAGAACCAGATGGGTGACGACCAGGATGATATCCTGATAATGCCTTATACAACGGTGCAGAAAAGAATACTCGGAATAGATTTCGTCCATATGATAATGGGCTCTGCTATCTCCGAAGATGTGGCTGAGAATGCTGTGGATGAGATAGAAGCTCTGTTGCGTGCTTCGCATAATATAAAAGATGGCGCTGCTGCCGACTTCGAAGTGAGAACGCAGGCAGAGATGCTGGAGATGATGTCGTCAATCAGCGGCATGATGACAACATTGCTTACTGCTATCGCAGCTATCTCATTGATAGTAGGTGGTATAGGTATCATGAATATCATGTATGTCACCGTGACGGAACGTACAAAGGAAATAGGTCTGCGTATGTCAATAGGCGCTCATAATAGCAGTATTCTGCTTCAGTTCTTATGCGAGAGCGTGATATTAAGCCTTATCGGAGGACTCATAGGTATACTGCTGGGACTGCTGATGTCGTATGTCCTGTCGATGATACAAGGCATGCCGTTTATAGTAAGCACATCAGCTGTGATACTTTCTTTCGTGGTATGTGCTGCTACAGGTATCTTCTTCGGATGGTATCCTGCTAAGAAAGCTGCATCATTGGACCCAATTAACGCTTTAAGATACGAATGATGAGAAAGAAGAATATAGTAGATTGTCCAGATATAAAGCATCTTATATATCTGTCTGTAGCTATCAGCGTGCTGATGCATTTGGTGATGTTTCTCTCTTTCAGATTCGGAGAGGGGATAATATTCCAGCAAATAGGTGAGAAGAAACCACCTTTCCATATAGATGGTTTTCTGCTTAATGTCATGTCTACTTTCCTGCTCGCTTTCGTGCTTTTCATGTATAATATGTACATACAGAAAAAAGTGAAGAATAACAAGAAATGCCTGCTGATGATAATAGTGGGCTCCGTTGTCATTACGGTGGTGTTGAGCTTTATCTTCACAGCATTGCATCCTTATATCCTTGGTCATGCCGACCAACAGATTCCTATCAACAGAAAAGTGCATATCTACAGAAATGGCTTGATGAACGATTTCTTTGTCACTATGGTAGTGGTTTTCACATGGCAACTGCTGGTGTCAAACTATAAAAGCCGTAGGATGGCAGTAGAGAACGAGACACTCATCACTGAGAATCTTGTGACACGTTATGAGATTCTTAAGAGTCAGATGAATCCGCATTTCCTCTTTAATTCTCTCAATACGCTGCAGTCGTTGATAGAGATTGACAAGGAAAAAGCTAAAGACTATGTGCAAGAGCTTTCTAAGGTGTTAAGATATTCGCTGCAGAATCAGGAAGACGTGACTTTGGAAGAAGAGATACGCCTGGCCAATTCCTATTGCAGGCTTATGGAGATACGTTATGGCGATAATCTTAAAATCAATTTTGATATTGACGACAGACTTAAATCAAGCAAAATAATACCTCTAACATTACAGGTGCTGATAGAAAATGCAATTAAACATAATGTCATCAGCGATAAATTCCCTCTTGTGATAAATGTCGCCTCAGATTTTGAAAAACGTAATATCATAGTCTGCAATAAGATACAGCCTAAGATAAATAAGAGTCCAGGCAATGGCATCGGCCTTGCGAATTTATCTGAACGTTATAGATTAAAATATAATGGCGATGTTGAAATTCTCAATAATAATGTCGAATTTTGCGTCATTGTTAAATTGAAGGATATTGATGAAAAATAATCATATGAAAGCTGTCATAATTGAAGATGAGAAAATAGCAGCCGAGTCGCTGAAAGGTCTGATAAATCAGCTGGATGAGGATATTGAGATTTTGGCTATTCTTCAGACTGTAGAGGATAGCGTGGACTGGCTTGCCAATAATAAGCAGCCCGACTTGCTTTTTGTTGATATACATCTTGCCGATGGCTCTTCGTTTTCTATATTTGAAAAAATTGAAGTGAAATGTCCTGTCGTCTTTACTACGGCTTATGATGAATATGCGCTCAAGGCTTTTGAAGTCAATAGCATAGATTATTTGTTAAAGCCTATTAATAAAGATGACCTGCAGAGAGCCTTGAATAAATATAAGAATCTCAAAGGACAGTCATCGACTGTGGATTATATAAATGTCGTAAATCAGCTTTTGGCTCAGACTAATGTTGTAAGTCATTACAAGGAGTATTTTCTGGTTCCAGAACGTGACAAACTTATACCTCTTGCCACTAAAGACATTGCAGTGATATACATAGATCTGAAACTTATAAAGGCAGTGTCGTATTCCGGCAAGGTGTATTATATGAACCAAAACCTCGATGAGTTGATGAGCCAGCTCGATCCTAAGAGATTCTTCAGAGCCAACCGTCAATATATCGTAGCACACGAGGCTGTCAAGGATGTCTCAGTATGGTTCGGCAACAAAATATCTATAAATCTGATAGTTCCAACAGAAGAAAAGATCATAGTTAGCAAGGCAAGAGTCACCGAATTCAAGAATTGGTTCTCGTTTTGAATCCTTATAAATTAGCGTTATTAATTTTCTAAAAATCAGCATAGATTGATTATTATTTTGTACTTTTGTGACATGTACGAAAATGAAAATTATCATCATCGCGATATAATAGATCGTCTTGCTTCCGGGGATAAACTGCACCGCGAAGAATGGATGATTTTGCTTGATTCTCTCGACGATAAAGACAGAGAATATCTTCATGCCAAAGCAGCGGATACAGCAGTTCTGCATTATGGCAAGGGAATATTCGTCAGAGCATTGATAGAGATAAGTTCCTATTGTAAAAATAATTGCAACTATTGCGGAATACGCGCTTCCAATACTAATGCTCAGCGTTATCGTCTTGCCAAAGAAGAGATATTGGAATGCTGTAAGGATGCAACAGAACTTGGTTTTAACACCTTCGTTATGCAAGGAGGTGAAGACCCTAAACAAAATGACGAATGGGTTACAGATGTAGTCAAGGCAATAAGAGCTATTTATCCAGACAAGGCAATAACATTATCGGTGGGCGAGCGCAGCGCTGAGGCTTACAAAGCTTTCAAAGATGCCGGTGCCGACCGTTTTTTGTTACGTCATGAGACTCGTAACGATGAGCATTATGCATATCTGCATCCTTCTAATATGAGCTCGGAAAATCGTCGTTCATGCCTGTTCACTCTCAAAGAACTAGGATTTCAGACAGGTAGCGGAATGATGATAGGCAGCCCTGGACAGACAGTAGAACATCTTTACGAAGACATAAGATTCTTGGAAGAGCTGGAACCTCAGATGATAGGCGTAGGACCTTTCCTCCCTGCAACAAACACTCCTTTCGAGAAATGCAAGCCAGGAACGGTGGAACAGACCATCCTCATGGTGTCGCTGCTCCGATTACGTTTCCCTAAGGCTCTGCTTCCTGCAACAACAGCACTCGCTACTTTATGTCCCAACGGAATGGAACGCGCAATACTCGCTGGCGCTAATGTCGTCATGCCTAACGTGTCTCCAGTTGAACAACGCAAGAAATATTCTATTTACGACAATAAGAAAAGCACTGGAGCAGAATCAGCGCAGCAGATGCAGCAACTCGAACAAAGACTTAACGCCATTGGCTATCATATAAATTATGCTCGTGGCGACTATAAAAGAAACTAAGATATAGATACATATTATTTTAAAGATTACAAAAAAAACTAAACAAAATGTACGACATAAAATCACAGATTGCAGAAGAATTCATCAGCGACGAAGAGATTCGCGACACGATGGAATATGCAAAACAAAACAGCACTAACAAAGAACTCGTCAAGTCTATTTTACAGAAAGCTCGTGAATGTAAAGGCCTCACTCACCGTGAAGCTGCTATCCTCCTCGAATGTGACGACAAGGAGATAATAAACGAGATCTACGAGATAGCACGCGAAATCAAACATCGATTCTATGGAAACAGAATAGTGATGTTCGCTCCGCTTTATCTCTCTAACTATTGCGTCAATGGCTGCGTCTATTGCCCTTATCATTTGAAGAATAAGACCATTCGTCGTAAGAAATTGTCACAGGAAGAGATCCGTCAGGAAGTGATAGCTTTGCAGGATATGGGACACAAACGTCTTGCCCTCGAAGCTGGAGAACATCCTGTGGAAAATCCTATCGAATATATCTTGGAAAGCATCAAGACTATCTATAGCATCAAGCATAAGAATGGTGCTATACGCCGCGTCAATGTTAACATCGCTGCTACGACAGTGGAGAATTATCAGAAATTGCGTGATGCAGGTATTGGCACTTACATCCTTTTCCAAGAGACTTATAACAAGAAAAACTATGAGGCATTGCACCCAACAGGTCCTAAAAGCGATTATGCATATCATACAGAAGCAATGGACCGCGCAATGCAAGGCGGCATCGATGATGTCGGTATAGGTGTATTGTTCGGCCTTGAGACTTATCGTTACGACTTCGTCGGTCTGCTCATGCATGCAGAACATCTTGAAGCTACATACGGAGTAGGCCCTCATACCATCAGCGTGCCTCGTCTCTGTATGGCCGATGATATCGACACTTCAGATTTCAAGAACGCAGTGCCAGATGATATCTTCTTCAGAATAGTTGCGATAATAAGAATCGCTGTTCCTTACACTGGTATGATTATATCTACTCGTGAAAGTGAGAAGAGCCGCGCTCGCCTCTTGGAACTCGGCATATCACAAATCAGCGGAGGCTCGCGCACTAGCGTAGGCGGCTACGTAGAACCAGAGCCAGAAAGCGAGAACTCTGCTCAGTTCGATATAGCTGACCATCGTACTCTCGACCAGGTGGTAGGATGGCTACTCGACCTCGACCATATCCCAAGCTTCTGCACAGCATGTTACCGCGAAGGCAGAACAGGCGACAGATTCATGTCATTGCTCAAGAGCGGACAAATAGCTAACTGCTGCTTGCCTAACGCCTTGATAACATTGAAAGAATATATCAACGATTACGCCTCACCAAAAGTTAAGGTGAAAGCTGAAGCAATGATAAAACGTCTCTTGACAACAGTGCCAAACGAAAAGGCACGAGCAACAGCAGCGAAATATTTAGACGCTATAGATAAGGGTGAAAGAGATTTTAGATTCTAATTTAAACTTCAGAATCTCAGAAAAACAGAATATCAAAATGACTTTCTGACTTTCTGAGATTTTTAATTTATAATATTAAAAAAATGCAACGCTCTAACCGATATCATATAGGTGTTTTCGGCAGACGTAATGTCGGAAAGTCAACCTTGTTGAACGCACTAAGCGGACAAGACGTCTCAATAGTTTCTGACGTCGCCGGAACTACAACAGATACTGTCTGGAAAAACATTGAACTTCCAGGAATAGGCGCAGCCGTAATAGGCGATACCGCTGGCTTCGACGACAGTGGTGAACTTGGTCTCATGCGTAATGAGAGAACCAGACGCGCTTCACAACAAGTCGATATGGCGATAATTCTCATCACAGGAACACCTGATGAGCTGACTTATGAGAAGGAATGGCTCGACTTCTTCAAAAATGCTGATATCCCTGTCATCTTCGCAATGACAAAATGTGATTCGGGAAGTCAGGATGAATATTTGGCATTATGGAGAGAGGTTCTGAAGGAAGATGTTTATCCTATTTCTGCAAAAGAAAATATAGGGATAGATACATTGTTGGATAAAATGGCATCGCTCTATAAGAACGATGATAATCTCGACGATATAACATATTCATTGGTGAAAGAAGGTGATGTGGTATTGCTCGTCATGCCTCAGGACGCTTCTGCTCCTAAAGGCAGATTGATACAGCCACAGGTGGTGACATTGCGTAATCTTCTCGATAAACAGGCTATCGCACTTTGTTGCACGCCTGAGAAAATGTCACAGACACTAGCATCTCTCCAAAATCCACCATCATTGATAATAACCGACTCGCAGGTGTTTGCACAGGTTCAGGCCTTGACACCAGAAGAGTCAAAACTCACTTCATTCTCTGTCTTGATGGCTCGCCATAAAGGTGACATAGACACATTCCGTGAAGCAGCTGATGTCTTGATGTCATTGCCAAAGAATGCCAAGATACTCATTGCTGAAGCTTGTTCTCACATACCACAGAACGAAGATATAGGAAGGGTGAAACTGCCTCGTATGCTTAGGAACAAATTCGGAGAGGAACTGCAAATCGATATAGTGTCGGGCAACGACTTCCCTGAGGATTTGTCGTCATACGATTTGATAATACATTGCGGAGCTTGTATGTTCACTAGACGTCATGTGCTTTCTCGTGTACGTAGAGCAAAGGCTCAGAACGTGCCAATCACTAACTACGGAATCGCGATAGCTGCCTTGACAGGAATACTGAATAAGGTGACTATTTAAGGAATCGTTTCATAACAGCGTAAGCTTCTTTGATACCTAACTCGCCGGCTTTACTCAAATCGGAGCTGGCGAGTTTGTTTTCACCCAAATATAATAAGGTGAGCCCTCTGTTGTAATATGCCTCTGCAAGATCCTTTTCCAAATTTATGGCCTGAGTGTAATCGTCGATGGCTTTTTGGAACTCTTGCATCTGCAGGTGAAGGTTGCCCATATTGTACCAGATGAAAGGATTGGTAGAGTTTTTCTCTAAGGCTATATTGGTGCTGTTGAGTGCTTCTTGATAATCAGGCTTAGACTGTTTCTTGATATTGTTGTTTTTGTTGTCTGTCCCTTTCTTATAGTTGATGCTGATGGGGTCGTTGTAGTTCTGATTTGCCAGAGTCAGTTCAGCCTTGTCTTTTTGTAATGAAGCGATATTGATGTTGGCATAGATGTCGTAAGTGGTGTTACCTATTAAGGAACTGAAGTCATTTTCGGCATGTTGGTAGTTGTAAATCTCATAATTAGAGACGCCTCTCAGGAATGTCTTCAAATCCTTGTCGCTTATGGATTCTATTATTGAATCGTTGAGATATGATTGGTATCCTTCATCGGAGAAGTCTGCTTGCATATAAACAAGTCTTAGTCCGCCTAGCTGCTTGTTTTCATTTATGTGACTTAAAGTTGCGTCAACGAAATGTCGTTTGTTTTGCAGTTTTTTTTCTTTTGAGTCAAATCTGGCTATGCTGACGATGAAGTTGTTGAAAGGCTTTATGTCGACAGAAGAGAACTGTGCCAGCTTGCCTCCTTTGTCGCCATTGGAGAAATCTGAATCGAAGGCTATAATCTTGTCGTAGTCTATTTTGCTTGAATATATATTGTATAACGAGTCGATATTGTTGTCGTTCTCGCTTATCATATTGATGATTTCCTTCGATTTGTATCTGTCGGCTTCAGCGCCTTGCATGTCACCTTTCTCATATCTTACCACTGATCTGTTGACCCATGCATCGATGAAGTCAGGGAACAGCTCTATGACCTTGGTGAAATCTTCTTCAGCATTGTCATATTCTTTCATCTTATAATATAGGATACCTCTGTTGAAGTAGCCGTAGATGTTGTCAGGATTTATTTCTATTACCTTGTCGAATAGAGCCATTGCGATATCGTCTTCTTTCAGCATGCCGTATATAATTGCTCTGTTGAAATACGTAAGCGCATTGCCTTGGTCGATGTTGTTCACGCGTTCGTAGTCTTTGAGTGCAGCTATTGTGTCTCCCATATTGAGATGTACGGTGCCTCTGTTAAAGAATATGATAGGATTGTCTTTATCCATCTTCAGTGCGTTGTTGAAGTCGTCCATAGCCTCATTGTACTTCTCACATTCCATAAGTATGATGCCTCTTCTTACCAAGGCTTCTATATTGAAGAAGTCGTAATACACGGCCTTGTCTAAGTCATCCAAAGCATCATCTAGTCGGTTTAGGAATCTTTTTGCTACGCCTCTGTTTATATATGCGTAGGCGTTGTTTGGATTTATTATCAATGCGGTGTCGAAGCTTGCGATGGCGTTCTCGAATTCATTGAGATGCAGCTTTGTCGATCCCATTGCTATGTGGAGTTCCGGGTCGAAGGGGTCGAGCTTGATAGCATTGTTGTAATCTTTTTTTGCATCGGCGAAATTGCCTAGTCTGTCGTTGGAGATGCCTCTGTAATGGTAGGCTCTGACATATAGAGGGTGTATTTCTAAAGTCTTTGTGAAATCCTTCACGGCTCCGCTGAAGTCGTTGAGACTGTATTTGGCAATGCCTCTTAGGAAATAGCCTTCGAAGTCGTTAGGCTTGGCTATGATTGCCATATTGAAGTTATGTATGGCTTCTGAGTAATTTTCTTCAGAAAGGTCGATGCGACCCATCAGGATGAAATGTTTATGGTTTAATTGCGAGAAGGCGTCTATAGAGAATAGTAAAAAAAGCAGTATTATGTAGTAACGTAATTTTTTCATTGAAGGAATTATTTTTGTTTGGAATATGTAACAAACAATTCCATGATTTTGTCGTTATATGATTTGGAAACAGGTATTTCTTTAATTCCTTTTACGTCAAATTCAATGCATATTTCGGTGTTTTCCCTTCTCAATGACGCTACATGCTCGAAGTTAATCATATAAGAACGATGGCATCTTTTGATTGGTGTGTCGTTTAAGTCTTCTGATAGCTTTTTGAGAGTGTTTCTAAGCATGAAGTCGTGCATTGTATCGTTATTGATATATTTTATAGCGCAGTAGTTGTCTGATGATTCTATGTAAATTATCTTTTCAGATGAGAGTGTGAATTTTACCTCATTCTTATCGTCTTTGAACTGAATGATATTGCCCTCTTCTTTTTCCATTATCTGAGCGTCTTTTTCAGGTATCACGACGCGAAGCAGATGTTCGTTGTAAAGATAAAGGAAAGAGATGATATAGGGGATGAGCAGCATCCATGTTGTGTTGGCGATAGTCTTTCTGAGGATTTCGAATGTAGCGTCCCAGTATGCGAATTCAGGGTTTTCGATGATGAAGTTGTCTATGTATCCTACCTTATAAGCGAGAAATACGTAGAATATCGCTAATATTGTTATTTCAGAGAATATCCATATCAGGTATTCCAGATATCCGATGGAGATTTTTTTTACGAAGAAATACATTAGTATTCTGCTGAGGGATATTAGGAATGACCCGACGAGAACCATAAGAGAGGAATAGAGGAAATAGTTCATGGTATTGATTCCTGGTATCCATGACTCAGAGTTGAAAGGTCTAAATATGTTGATAAACACTAAAGAATAAACAGTTGTGAAGAAAATCAGTTTTCTTATGTTTTCTTTGGTCACGAGGAATGAAGGCAAGTCTTTGTTGCCAAAACGTAATGAATATTTCTTTTTAATTTCCTTCTCGTACATGAATGCAAATTTACAATTTTTTCTGATAGCTTTCTGAATAAAAAAGTCAAATAAGATAAAAAAAAGAGACGTCAGATTTGACGCCTCCATTATGTTTGATGTTATTATTTTACTATTGTAATTTGAAGATGATTGGCACTGTGAATGAGCAGCGTACTGCAGTACCACGTTGTTTACCTGGGTTCCATTTAGGCATGCTGTTAACAACTCTGACAGCTTCTTCGTCGCAGCCGCCGCCGATGCCACGCATAACGCCTACGTTAGAGATTGATCCGTCTGGTTCAACAACGAAGCTAACGAATACTCTACCTTGGATGTCACTTTCGCGAGCCATCATAGGATATTTGATATTTTTTTGGATGTATTCCATCATCTTTGCTGGACCGCCAGGGAATTCAGGCATAACTTCAACAACTTTGAAGATTTCAGCTTCAACGATTTCTTCTTCTTCGATTTCAGCTGGAGCGAAGTCGTATTCTTCGATAACTTCGTCTTGAGATACTTCAGCGTCGATTTCGATTTCGTCTTCGATTTCTTCTTCGTTGTCAACGATTTCGATTTGAGTTACTTGTGGTTTTGGTGCTGGAGGTTGGATTTTAGGTTGTTCTTGTTTTGTGATTTCAACCATTTCTTCTTCTATAACCTCAACAGTTCTTTGAAAATCATCTAAAGATTGTTTGTCGTAGCTTTTGTATTCAAAAACACGCCAGATAATGAATAATGACACAACTAGACCTATCAAGATAAAAGTCGATTTCTTGCTTTCAAGATCTGCCTTTGGTGATTTTTTAATTTCCATTTTTTATTTTTTTTCTAGATTAAACTCAAAATTTTAATTGCGCCACAAAGGTAATAAATTTCTTTAGATATTGTTATCGTATTCTTTTATTTTTTTAATTTTTTTTTGGCGTAAAAGTTAAAGATGATAACACCTATAACACAGCCAATTGCGTCAGCGAAAAAGTCGTATATGCTTCCGTACCTATTAATGAAAATGTATTTTTGTAATATTTCTGTCAGTCCTCCATATATCATAGAGAGGAAAAATGTCAATGGGTAAACTTTTCTTTTGTAGTTATTGCCGGATGATATCTTTTTTCTATAACCCCAAAGGCTGAGGAATTCCAGCGATCCGAAAAGGATGAAGTGTATTATCTTATCGGGGCCAAGCCAGTCCCAAAAATCAACAACTGTCGGAAAGCAGCTTCCGGGCAGTCCTAAGAGCACCATGATAATTATGGCGCATAACAGGCCTGGATAGAACTCTTCCGACAGTCGTCTCAAAATTATTAGCCGATTAACTCTTTGTAAGCTTCTGCTGTTAATAAACCTTCGATGTCAGCTGGGTTAGCAACTTGAACTTTAATGATCCAACCTTCACCATATGGGTCGTTGTTAACTGTTTCAGGAGCGTCAGCGAGAGCTTCGTTGAATTCGATAACTGTACCTGCTACAGGTAATAATAATTCTGAAGATGTTTTAACAGCTTCGATTGTACCGAATGTTTCATCTGCTTCGAGTGTTTCATCAACTGTGTCGATGTCAACGAAAACGATGTCACCTAATTCATGTTGTGCGAAGTCTGTGATACCTACGTAAGCTGTTTCGCCTTCTAAGCGAATCCATTCGTGGTCTTTTGAATACCTTAATTCTGCTGGAATGTTCATTTTGTTTATTTTTTTAAATTGATAAATACTTTTTAATTTGCCAAAAATACAATTTTTATTCTTATAAATTTTACTTATGCGAAAATTTTTATTGTGTCAAGCTAAATCTCAGTGTAACACCTGCAAATGTATTGGATGTCTTGAATGAATTAGCAATGAATGGGTCAGTCATGTCGTGTCTGAAGAATGCCTGCATGCCCAATCTGTTGCTGAAGTCATAGTCGGCAGTGAGATAGATGTTGACCTTGTTTTGACCTGATGATATCTGGCTGTAGTTTTCGTCAATGCTTCTCAAGATAGTCTTGTCTCTTCTGAAGCCGATATCTAGTTTCATTGTCAATTCGTTGGCCTCTTTTGATGTTCCGCCTAATGTTGAAATCACCAATCCTAAATCTTTGAAGGTGTAGCCGCAGCCGATGATTATTTCTCTGCCTTCTGCTTCAGTGAGTTGGTTGTTGATGAAGCTGATAGTGATGGTTCTGCTCTTCTTGAAATCCAATGAAGGTGACAAGCTGTTGTTGAATGTGAGCTTGAGACCGATCAATGGCGCATATTGTTCAGATAGTACCATCTGAGCCATATCATATTCTGGCACTCTTAAATTAGTTCCATCATACATCAGCATTGGGTTGTTCTCGTTATAGTTGAGGTTGGTAGCCCATGATGAAATTGAGTATGTTGATTTATAAGAGTGTGTTATGTTGATGGTCTTGAATATCTTCTTCAATGCTGGGATTTTTGTAAGACCAGAGAAGTTCACTGACCAGTTTGGCAATGCGATTTTTCTGAATAATGACAGCTCGACATTGTCTGTGCTTTGACCTGAGTATGCTGACAAGAACGAATAGATAAGTACATCTTGTGAGTTGGCTGCATATCCGTAAGGGTATAATCCTTTACCGATAGAGTCGTATACCATAGGTGAACCTAAGTCGACCCAAGCCTGGTTTTCATTGGCCAGACGCAATGCGATATCTTGTCTGTTCTTTAACATTGTCTCGAACAATTCTTCACCGTCTTTGAATGATGTTGCTGTCATAAGATGGGTGATGTTGAAGTTACCTCCATTTGTAGGAGTGTAGAATCCGAATGTTCCGTTGGCATCGGCTCTGAAATATTCAGATAAGTTTTCTACATATGTTCTTGTACCGTTTACATCAATTTTGAAGTTCTGGAATGGTTCAAGGACGATTTTATAGTTGTATGTTTCGTTGAATCTTTCAGAATAAGCCTGGTTGAATGTAGTGTCGGTAGTGAGCCAGTTGTTGTTTATAGCCTTATTAAGGATGTCGTCGTTTCTGCCTAAGATAAATGCCCATCCAGGAGCGCCAGTCATTGTATTGATGCCTAAATAGTCAGGTTCATACATATAGCCTGGCAATGAAACGCCGCTGCTTTGTGAGAAAGAGAATGAGGCTTTCTTGACGCTGAGCAATACTCTGACGGTATTGTCGGCAACGATTTTTCCGTAGTTTTTCTTAGGTGCTTTACCTGTAGTGTCTACTGTTGTCTCTTCTTTCTTAGGCTGTCTGCTGTTGTTGTTGTTTTTGCCGCTAGCACGTTTAGGTGTAGTGATTTCTTTGAAATAAGGAACCTTGTTATATAGCTTGCCGAAATCGGCATTGCCGTTGATTTGTATTGTGGCTTCGTTTTCTGTCACGTTACCCATTATTTGTTGTGTTGAGCGTGATGAAGCTGTCCAGCGATATGTTGCGTTATAATTAGCGTTTGATGTCACCCAGTCCAAATATGGCAATTTATTAATAGGTATTGTATAATTGAGTTTGGATGTCTGGTTGAATCTTGACATAGAACCTAATCCGTAGATTTCATTTTTGATAGTATCTTGGTTAGCGTTCCATTCAGCTGTTTCTCTCTCTGGATTGCCAGCAGGTTCGTAAATATATGCGTTGGCAATTGCGTTATATGTGAAGTTCAAGCCTTTGGTGATGTCGTAACGGAAGTCGTAGTTACGGTTCCAGTCCCAGTTCTTCGCATATGTAGGTCTGATGATGATGTCGCCAGTGCTTTTGTTTCTCAACTTCTGTTCTTGATATTGTCTGAACATTTCTGTAGAGAATGAGAAGCTCTTAGGCAAATAATAGAAGTTGATGTCTTTGATAATCTGTAGATGTTTAGAAGAAGCCCATTTCGCATTAGCAAAAGGCTGTATGTTCTTCGCATTGGTAGAGTAGGTGTAGCCCAGGCCGCCTCTGTAGCTCTTGTCGATAGAATATTCAATGTCGCTGTTTCTTTGCTCTTGTTTAGTGTAAGCATAAGTGGCATTGAAGTTTTCTATATCCCAGAAGTGAGGTTTTTTGTTGCCCACTCTGTTTTTCCTTAAGTTGGTGATGTTGAAGTTGGTCTGTTTTACTATATCTCTTGCAGCATCATTAAGAGAGTCTTTTCCAGCCTGGTCTTCGATGATGTCTAATGCGTTCTTGAATTTAACGTCAGGATCGAATGGGTTGTATTCAGGTGTTATTGTTGTTTGATTTTGGTCGTAGTGTACAGGTATTGTGATGCCTGTCTTTTGAGGTGCCATAAATTTACCAAAATCAATGTCAGTTGAGATATTGTAATAACCGTTAGATTCCATATTGGATTCTGTAGCCTTAGTCTCTAAAGCGCCGTAGCCAGGTGAGTTGTAAGAACCTGCTGCTGTCACACGTCCTAAGTCGGCCAATGTGGCTTCGATACGACCTGTTGCAGCCCATCCGCCTTTGTTGTTCAAGTCGGTTAGACGTAACTCGTTGATCCAGATGACAGCGCTCTTGTCTTGTCCGACTTCGTTGTCGTTCTTAGGGTTTCTGATACCGATCATCATGCTTCTTACCTCGCTGATGGTTGGGTTACCTAACACTTTGATTTTATTCTTGCCGGAATATTCGCTGTATACTCTGTTAGATTGTACGTTGTTAGTTCCTAATGATTTGTTACGGTTGTTCTTGACGTTTACAAGTTCGTCGAAGTCGATTTCTATGTTATTCTCTTCTGGCCAGATGGCGAAGTCGTCTGTCGATGAAGTGTACCAGTCTGTGAACTTGAGAGGCACTTCGTATTCGTAGTAGTTGTCTGTCAAGTCGGAACCGAATCGTAAGAACACTGTGAGATCGCCGTCTTCCATGTCGTCGTATTCATACATCTGTTCGGCATGTATGAACATCTTGAGTTTCTTGTAATATCTGAAGTCGAAGCTTGTTGATTTGTATACAGCTCTAGCGTCTCCGTCCACGAGGTTCTCTATTGCGAGTTGTAAAGCCTGCTCGTTTTGACGGTATGTCTGTAATGTTCCAGTGTAAACTTCTTGGTAGATTCCAGGAGGTATTACGTAAGGTACAGGCAGACGGCTGCTGTTTTCTTCGAGGTTCACAGCTGACTGTTCGAACAAGGTGTGGTTGGTCTGGTCGCCAGGCATATATTCTCCTGGAGCCTGGATGGCCTGGGTATATGTTCTCCATTCGCCTCTTACGAGATCTAAGGTTGCAAAACGAATGACGATATCACTCTTGAAGCCTTTCATGAAGATTCTCATGAAACGTATGGAAGAGAAGCCTTCTATGTTACCGATAATCTTATCAGGTTCTCTGATAGGGATACGGAACTGATACCATTTGATTTCCTTGTTTTCACCATTGATGGTGGTTACTGTTGTGGTGCGAATGTCGGAGATTCTGTTTTGACCTGATGTTAACATCTTGTTAGGGTCGAGGTCGATGACGTATTGATAGTAGTTTTCAGATTCACTCAAAGTGTTGTCGTTGTTGATATCTTCAACATCAGGTAGTGATGTGTAGCTAGTTGTGTAGTTTTCTACTTGTTGAGACTCGGAAGGTGAGTTGCCTTCATTGCCGTTGTATTTCTTGTAACGTTCAAGTATGCTGCTATATTTTTCATCGTTGTCGTAGTCAGTGCCTCTGAAGTAATGGTAATCGTCAGATGATGGGTCATTATATACTTCATTAAAGGCATCTGTAGACAATATGCTTTGTAATTTATTGAGGTAGCTGCTGAAGAATGAACGTTCATCGTTATTGCTGAGACCGTCATATCCGACGTCTTGATATTGGCGTGAGTCAGGGTTAGAGTCGAATGCGTCGACCAGTGCCTGTAATGATGGTACGCGTCCCCATTTTGTTGTGTCGACGTTGACCACCTCGGCTGTTGTTGGCAATCCGTTTTCGTATGATTTTCTACCGTCGCGTAAGATGTCTTCAGAGATGTCGCCCAAGTTGAAATAGAGCTTGCCAGTATTGCTTTGGTCTTGTCCTTCGAAGAATGGGTCCATCATCCAGAATTCTATGTATTCGACATTGGTAGCGTTGAAGTCGGATGACTCAATGGCTCTCATGATGCCGCCCCATCTGTCTTCTGGGTTGGTGAATGTGCCGTCAGCATTGAGGTTCTCGGTATCGTAGTTGTATGGTCCTCTCAACGTAGGATAGTATGCCAGGTTTAATGTGGAAACGTTTGTTGAAACGCCAGCCTGTACGTCTTTGTTAGGGAATATTTCTGTCTCAAGGACCTGTCTTACTCTATGGTCTGACAGCTCGTCGTTAGTTACGTTAGGAGGCAATATTCTGCTGTCTCTGTTGTAGAATACAGACTGGTCGATGCAATACCATGCCAATTTAGAACGGTTCTTTCCGTAATCGAGGCTCATTGTTGAATATGCTTCTGGGAAGAGGTTGTGCTGGTATTGAGGAGTAGATGCCAGGTGCCATGTTGTCCATTGGCGAAGGTCGATAGTCGATTTAGCGCCTTCAAAGTCATCGATATATGATGTTCCTGTCTGTCCGTTTTCTTTGTTGATGCCTTGGATGAACTGAGCGAACTCACCGTAGACGGAGATTCTTGACTTTTGTTTTGTCTCGATAAATGGCAATTTGTCGATGAGGTCGGTGAGGAGCTGTGAGTCTGTTTGGTAGTTGAAGTCGAAGCCGTATATAGTGTTTGACAATGGTTCGTCGTTATAGTTGACCTTTGTGGTGTAAGCTCTTTCTGAGAGGTGTAAGATTGTACCTCCTATCAAGAAGTCAGGGTTTATTTCATGTTCTACTCTTGCGCCCATGAATGACTTCTTCATAGTTGTCATGGCAGTGTTGTTTTCTAATGAGATATTGATGTTGCTGCCAGAGTTAAGGAGAGCTTCGTTCAAGATGGTGACGCGTCCCAACGTGTAGTCGACAGTATAATCCACGTTTTCGGTAAGAGGCGTTCCGCCTGCTGTTACTGTTACCGAACCTGGAGACACGTTAAGAGCATTCAGGTTGATTTCGCTTCCTGATGAAGATGTGTATTGGCCTTCTATTCTGAATTTGTTTTTCTCGGTGTATTGTTCGGCAGATGTTTTTGTCAGAGTGTATAACGAGTCGAATGCATACTTGTCGGCAAGTACTGGATTGTCTGCGAATATTTTTCTGATGTGGCTGCCGAAAGGCTCGAGCACAGGGAAGTAGATGCGTCCTGTTGCTGAGTTGATGGTACCTCCGTTGGTGGTTGCCCCGTTGATGAAGTCGAACAGACCGTCACCGCCGTCTATGGGGTTCTGTTGAGAGTTTAGGTTATCCACATTCATGAGATGTATCAATGACTTGCCTTTCAAGTCGCCTTCAGCGTCTGCGAAATAACCAGTTGCTACGCCGTTTTGGTTGCCCAAATAGAGGATGTTCAATATGAAGTCGTTCTGGCTTACCTGGTAAGCTCTGATATTATAGACGTTCTTCATCATGAGGTCCCACATTGGCATCTTGGTGTTGATGGTGGTGCTCTTCAATAATTTGGTTACCAATAAGTTTGGGTCGCTGATGTTTTGGTCAGAGAATTCACCGACTTGGTAAACCTTCTCTTGTCCGATTACTGTATATTGGTATGCGACGGCGAGAGTCTGGTTTGCGTTAAGGCTGATGTTCAATGTGATGAAACCCAATTTGCTGTTGAGCACGTATTCTGATGGACTTAACTTTCTAGCTTTTTGCAGTTTCTCGAAGTCTTTACCTGATGTGTATCCTTGTGATGTGAGGTATGATGTGACGTTGTTCAACGATCTTATCGAGTTTTCGTCCATGCCGTTGAGCAAAGTGTTGGCAGCATTGTCAGGATATTGAGTTCCTATATTGTTTGATGACTTGACTTTACTGTCGTTGTAGATCCATTCTTCCTTTCCTTCTGCCAAGTCGGTAAATGCAACTATGTTACGGCAGTTTTCATAATTGGATGTTGTATTTGTTACCCAGACTTCAATCTTGTTGATGTTGATGTCTGAAGTCACTAATGGGAGGTCTTTTAAAGCGTTTTCATAATTGTCTCTAAAATACTGGCTGAGGAAGAAGTGTCTGTTTTCTTCGTAGTCGAGACATTCTATTTCGTATTCGTTGCTTAGAGATCCGCCGCTTACAGTGATGTTTTGTGTCTCGCTTTCTTGGTATGATATTACAGATGTCACTGTTGTCTTTCCGAATTGTAATTTAGTTTTGATACCGAAAAGAGATTGAGTACCGGTGATGAGCGAGCTTTTGAGAGGCATGCTTACGTTGCCTGCCTCGATGAGTTGTATGATATCGTCTTCATCGCCTTCGTATTTCAGTGTAAACTTATTGTCGAATGTGAATTGAGACTCTGTGTTATAGTTGAGTTTGAATTCGATTTTGTCGCCGATTTTTGCTGCTGCGCTCAACTGTATGCTTTCGTCAAAGTCGAAGTTTGTTACGCTTTGTAGGTCGACAGGTTTGGATGGGTCGTTGCGTTTCTGGTTCTTGATGCCGAATGTGACGTCTGCGGAACCTTGGAGCTTGATGTCGATAGTGTTGCTGCCGAATATTTTATCGAAGGCTTTTCCGCCGACATATATCGTTGGAATGAGCTGGTTGCCGTTGCCGGAATTACTGTTGTTGCTTTCCCTCTTTTCTTTCCAATACTCTTTGATTGCCTTTTCGTTTTGATATTTTGCATAGAGGTCTTGGCTCATGGTATGAGGTTCGCGGTACATGAAGTCGCCGATTTTGCTATAGAAAGTATATTGACCTGTCAATGGGTCATAAACGACTTCGCGTGTTATGTTGGAAGGATCTTGAAAATAGAATCCCGATTTGTTCTGTTCTTGGTTGAAAGGGTTTCCGTCATCTTGTGGAATGGGGTATCTCAGTTGTAATGTGTCGGCGTTTTGAGCCTTTAAGTTAATGCTGGATAATACTACGCTAATCAATAATAAAAGCGTAAAAACATATTTGGTGTTTATTAAAAAAAATCTTCTCATACTTCAATCACAATAACTTATAATATTCTAAGGGCTTCTTTGATAAGTTGTTCTACATTTGGATTTTCCATCTGCGACAAGAGTTTGTCTAAAGCCTTTTCTATGCTTGTCTTGTTGAAACCTAAGACCATCAAAGCAGATAACGCCTCTTCCTTCAATGTATTGTATCCTGCTGGTGTTTTTTCTCCTTCGGAAATGTTGAGCTTAGACACCTTGTCGTGTAAGTCGACAATGATTCTTTGGGCAGTCTTAGCACCTATGCCTTTTACACTTTGGATGACTTTGGTATTGTTGTTTGAGATTGCTTCTATTGTCTCTCTCACTGTCAATGATGAAAGTATCAGTCTTGCTGTGTTGCATCCTACCCCCGACACGGTTATAAGCTGTAGGAACAAAGAGCGTTCTTCTTCTGTGTAGAAGCCATATAATACATGAGCGTCTTCTCTGATGGCAAGATGTACGTAGAGTCTTACCTCCGCTTGTTCGCCAATGGCTGTGAATGTATTTAATGTTATATTAATTAAATATCCAATTCCTTGATTGTCAATAACTATATATGCGGGATTCTTTTCTGCAACTTTCCCGGAAATAAAACTGTACATACTTTAATTCAATATCAATTTTCTGAAATAACGATTGATAATAATCAACCGACAAAGTTACAATTTTTTATGCTAAAATCAATAGTTTTTTTAAAGCTTTTTTCTTTTTATTCGGAGATTATTTTTACTTTTGCAAAACTAATAAAAGAACATAATTTTAACATAAATAATAGATATGAATCCTTCAATTGTTATCCTCGCTGGCGGTGGTCCAGCTCCTGGTATTAACACTGTTATCAGTACTGTTGCTAAAACTTTTTTGAAAGACAATTTCCGCGTGATAGGTCTTCATGAAGGTTATAAAAATCTCTTTAAGGCT
Source organism: Bacteroidales bacterium (assembly GCA_017561025.1). GTDB lineage: Bacteria > Bacteroidota > Bacteroidia > Bacteroidales > F082 > Limimorpha. The sequence goes on from JAFZDU010000113.1 coordinate 27,703, forward strand.
AACCCTAAGTTCGTTGAAATGGATTTCGCTTATGCCGATCTGATTCAAAGAATGGGTGGCTCTGCTCTCCAAATGAGCCGTTACAAACCAAAAGATGAAGAATTCAACACAGATTTCTTTGTAAACAATAATGTGAAACTCTTAGTTACAATCGGTGGCGACGATACAGCTTCAACAGCAAATCGTATCTCTAAATATTTGGCAGCCAATAATGTGAAGATTCAAAATATTCACGTACCAAAGACTATCGATAATGACCTTCCTCTTCCAGAAGGAGTTCCAACATTCGGATATTATTCAGCAAAAGAAGCTGGTGTGAGAATCTCTCAGACTGTTTATGAAGATGCTCGTACTAGCGGCAACTGGTTCCTTGTTTCTGCAATGGGCCGTGAAGCTGGTCACCTTGCTTTCGGTATGGGCGCTGCTTGTCATTATCCTATGATTATCATCCCTGAAATGTTCTACAATACAGAGGTTACTTTCGATCGTATCCTTAATCTTGTTATCAGTGCGATGATTAAGCGTAGAATATTGGGTATCAATTATGGTGTCGCTATCATCAGTGAAGGTGTATTCCACTTCATGACAGATGATGAAATTAACAATTCTGGTGTTAACTTCACATACGACGATCATGGTCACCCAGAACTTGGTAATGTAAGTAAAGCTCATATCTTCAATACCTTATTGCAAAAACGTATTGCTGAATTGGGTCTCTCAATCAAGAGCCGTCCTGTTGAAATCGGTTATGAAGTCCGCTGTGTTGATCCAGGTGCATTCGACTTGTTCTATTGCAGCATCTTGGGTTATGGCGTTAAACAATTGTTCGACGAAGGTGTTTCTGGCGCTATGGTTACAGCTGACAACAAGGGTGAAGTGAAGCCATTGTATCTTAAAGATGTAGAAGATGAAAACGGTAAAGTTAAACCTCGTCTCGTAAACATGAACGGCGAAAAGGCAAAACTCGTATTCCGTGATTGTCTCCAATATATCACACCTGCTGATTACGAAGCAGCAAAACAATTTGTCGCAAATCCAGAAGATTACGATTTCAAGAAAATCCTTAACTGGTAATTATACTCTGTCCACGAATACGAATATCCACGAATCAGCATGAATAAGATTGGTGTTTGATTCGTGGATTTTTTTGCTCACGCAAAGACGCTAAGATCGCAAAGGAGATAAGAGGATAAGCGTTATTTGGCGTTCTCTGCGCCTTTGCGAGGGTCTTAGGTGTTCGATTAGGGATGTGTAAAAATAAAAAAAGAGGGCGAATTTTTCGTCCTCTTTTTTTGAGCCGGCGGAGGGATTTGGACCCCCGACCCCGAGATTACAAATCACGTGCTCTACCGCTGAGCTACGCCGGCAATGCAATTACCTTTCGTTTTGCGAGTGCAAAGATACAACTTTTTTTATTACCTCCAAACTTTTTTTAAACTTTTTTTAATTTTTTTTGATAATTGTTTTTTATGATTAGATTTAGATTTCTGGCAGCATCCTTTAAAAGTGCCTCATTGCATGGAAAATCAATCACTTCCGTGTTTATTAGTTGGAGGGTTTCTTCTGAACATGCAGCTATGTCGCCATCGACTTCTGTATAGCAATGTCTGAATGTTGAGCCTATTTCGAATGGTGTTTTGATTAAAATTTTCTCGTTTTTGACGTCAATAAACTCAATTTCTCCTAAAATGAAGCAATTTTTGCTTAAAGTTATATCACTTACTTTTGCTACTAAATTGTCCTTTTTTTCTTCGTATGTAGCACTTTCTTTCAATGCAGGTGATATTATCTTTTCATTTATCATGATTAAAATCATCATGTCGTAGTCGGTGTTTTCGTTTGGAGCTATGTCGAAAGGTACTCCGTACATGGTGTTGTCGTCGAAGTCTAGGACTATTTGAGCGAAGTCTTCAGGTAAGAACAATTCTGTTTGAGTGGCCACTCTGAAGAGGATCCTTTCGCATGGCATTATGGCGAGCATCAACTTAAGCTCGTCGATGTTGCCGTTTTGTGGGTTGATCTTGCATAGTTGATTGACAAGATAGTTGGCTTCTTTTAGATTTTCTTCGTTTATGTCTTTCAATAGATGCTTGGTCTTGGCATAAATGTAAAGTTCTGCTTTTTCCTTTGAATTGCTGATTTCTTTTTCGAGATTTAATTGCTTGAAGTTCATGGCAGACTTGATGTTGTCTGGCAATATCTTGATTTTGCACTGTCTGTCGTTGATGGAATTGGTTCTGTGGTAAATCTCAATCCAGATGTTTGGCTGCCCCGACTCTTTAAGTTTCATGATAGCTTTGAAATCGATTTCGTTAGCCTCGTGATATGATATTGTCAGTGCGTTGATTTGTTTGTCGCTGAGCTTGTTTTTCTTTGCTTTTGGTATAAGCTTGTCGATGGTTTTGTCATGTTCTTTTGTGTCCTGCGCTGTGAGACATGCGGAGATAGAAAATAACAGCGAGAAAAATATAAGTTTTAATGTTTTCATTGGATAAAGATTTTATAAAAATATTACAAATTTCGCACCAATTTTTTATCATTATTTATGCTAAAAATTGTATTTTTGAACTTTCTAAATGCATGAATAGAAAATATTCGTGAGCTGTTATTAATTATGGTATCATAAAAACAAAAAGATATGTATACAATAGATGAAATACAAAAAAAGATAAATGATTATATTGATAATCAGAAGTTTGATGGTGAACCAAAGGAATTATATGCTCCTATAGAATATATATTGCGTCAAGGTGGAAAGAGGTTGCGTCCTACTTTATGCTTGTTGGCTTGCGATCTTTTTGGCGGAAATGTGGAAGATTGTATGGTTCCAGCTGTTGCTGCCGAGATTTTCCATAACTTCACTTTGGTCCATGACGATATTATGGATCAGGCTCCGTTGCGTCGTGGAATGGAAACCATTTATAAAAAATGGGGTTCAGATGTGGCTATACTTTCAGGTGATACCATGATGATAAAGGCATTCCAATATGTGTTGAATACAAATAGCAAATATCGTTATGAGGTTTTCGCTGAATTATGCAAGGTTGCTTTGGAAGTATGTGAAGGCCAGCAGCTGGATTTGAATTTCGAGACTCGTGATGACGTTACATTAGATGAATATCTTGAGATGATTCGTCTTAAGACTGCAGTTCTTCTTGGTTCTGTTTTGAAAATAGGTGCTATCGTTGCTGGTGCTGACGAAGAAAGTCAAAAGATTATTTACGATTTTGGCGTTGATCTTGGTATGGCGTTCCAGTTGCAAGACGACGTCTTGGATTGTTATGCTGATGTTGAAGTGTTTGGTAAGATGACCGGTGGCGACATATCTGATAATAAAAAGACTTACTTGTACCTTTATGCGCTTGGTATGGCATTCGAAGAAGATGAGAAAACGCTTCGTGACTTGTTCAAAATGCCAAAGGGACGTGACGAAGAAAAGATCAAGAAGGTGCTGGAAATATATGATAAATATGCGGTGAAACATGAAGTGTTGGCAGAGATTGAAGAAATGTTCAACGTTGCTATAATGGATCTTATTACAAAACTTGATGTTGCCACAGAAAGAAAGGAAGTCTTGTTGGATTATGCTAAATATTTATATAATAGAAATAAATAATTAGAAAAAAAAATTAATCATCGCTAAACAATATAATCTTTCGTTAGTTTATATGACAAAAACAACTAACTATGAAAACTCTTAATAAAACTTCAGTTTTACTCGTCGAGGATGATGTTGAGATGCGTTCTACGATAAGTGAGAATTTAAAAGCTGTTGACTATAAGGTATATGCTACACGAAAGAGTACAGAGGGTATCGATTTGTTCAAGAAATACGATATAGATATATGTATTCTTGATGTTGAGATGAGTGGTATGGATGGTTTTGCATTGGCTGCTCAGATCAGAATGTTGAATCCGGATATGCCAATAATATTTTTGGTCTCCAAGGGACTGTTTCTCAATATGCTTAAGGATTTTGAATATGGTGTCGATGATTATCTGACAAAGCCTTTTAGCAATGAGGAACTGCTTCTGAGAATCAAGGCTGTCCTACGTCGTGTTGAGCGTAACGACCCTTTCTCATACACTTTAGGTAATGTAAAAATCAATATTGGTCGTTTTGTCTTTGATGCTAAAAATATGGTCTTGGTTTTGGACGGACAGGAACAGCCCTTGACTAGAAAAGAGGCGGCATTGCTTAAAGTGTTGTACGACAATAAAAACGACCTCGTAACCCGCAAAAAAGTCCTTAAGATGATTTGGGGAAACAGCGACTATTTTATCGGACGTTCTATGGATGTCTTCATCGCTCGTCTTCGTAAATACCTAAAAGCAGATCCTAATGTGAAGATTCTTACTGTTCATGGTGTCGGCTTCAGACTTGTGATTGCAGAGCCCGTTGCTGTGGAATGAAAAGGCAGCTGTCGCCATAACTCAAGAAACGGAAGTTGTTGTCGAGGGCATATTGATAGACGTCTTTCCATTTGTTGCCAATAAGTGCTGACACTAATAATAACAAGGTACTCTTTGGTTGGTGGAAGTTAGTGATAAGTGCCTTGGCTATTTTTATATTACATGAAGGTGCTATCATCAGGGCTGTGCTTGCGTGGAAAACGTCAAGCTGATGCTCTTCCATATAGCTCAATATTGAGGAAAGAGATTCTTTAGCTGATGGCAGAGATTCTCTTTCTTTGTAAGGGAACCATTGGTTGAGATGCAGGCGGCGTTCTTCGTGACCTTCTTCTATAAGCATAAGTCCGATCCAGTAGAGAGACTCCAATGTTCTCATGCTTGTTGTGCCGACAGGTATTATTGTCTTGTCGCAATTTTTTATAAGGCTTTCAATGCAAGATTTTCTTACGGCTATTGTCTCTGAGTGCATTTCGTGTTCGCCTATGGTCTCGGAAGATACCGGACGGAATGTTCCTGCTCCGACATGTAGAGTCACCTCTTCAAATGAGATGCCGTTTCCTTTTAGGTTATTTATCAATTCGTTGGTAAAATGCAGCCCTGCTGTCGGGGCAGCTACTGAGCCTTCATGTTTGGCGAAGACGGTCTGATATCGTTCTCTGTCGGATTCTTCTGCTTCACGATGCAGATATGGCGGAAGTGGAATTTCACCTGCTGCTTCCAATATCTCGGCAAAACTCAGTTCTGCAGGTTCCCATGAAAATCTTATTGTTGAATAATTGTCGTTTTTTTCTACTCTCTCTGCGAATAGAGTTGCTTGTCGTCTCGTCGTCTCGTTGTCTTTTTGTCTTACATTGATATCTATTGCAAGCCTGTCGTTTTTCCAACGACGTGAGTTTCCGACCAAACATTTCCACTCGGAAGGAGACTGGCTGCTGAAGGCGAGTTGATAGTCGCCATTGCCTGTTATTGGTTCCAGGCAGAATATCTCTATGGCAGCGCCGCTTTCTTTTACAAACTGAAGGCGAGCTCTAACCACTTTTGTCTCGTTGAATATTAATAAGGAGTCTTTTGGAAGATATTCCCTTATGTTCTTGAAATGAGACGAAAAAATCTCATTGTTTTTTAATACCAGCAACTTGGATGCATCGCGTTCGCTTAACGGATATTTTGCTATACGTTCGTCAGGAAGTGGATAGTTGTAATCCTCTATGCAAATGTTTTGAACTTCTTTGATCATGTCTTAATCAGTTTCTGTTTAATATAACCAAAGCGGCTATCACACCTGGAATCCAGCCGCAACATGTTAATAGAAAAACGATAAGTATTGAGCCGCATCCTTGGTCTAGTACGGCTAATGGTGGAAATATTATTGATAGAAAGACTCTTAACAATGACATGACTATTCGTTTTTTATTTTGCAAATATAATAAAAGAGCTAAGGCGAAATGCCGAAAGAGAAAAGATTTTTTTTAGACTTTTGCTTTTGAAAATAGGGATTATGTAGGGATATGATTATTATTGTTTTAGCTGAGAGAAAAAATATTGATATAATACGAGATGGCTATTGTATAAATCGATTTTTTTTACTACTTTTGCAGCAATTTTTTTAAAGTAAGTTTAATAAATAGTAACAAAAAAAAGATGAAAAAATTATTTACATTAGCACTTTTGTGCATGCTCGCTATCTGCGGTTACTCTCAAGATCCTGGTACTTTTGATGAATCATTCGGTACTAATGGTATTGCTACATTCAATCCTTCTTCAAGATTTGACTTCATTAAGGCTGTTGTAGTACAAGAAGACGGCAAAATCATCACTGTAGGTGAAGGTCAAACAGAAGGAACTAACTACGCTGTATTCGTATCACGTCAAAACCCAGACGGTTCTCTCGATCCAACATGGGGCGCTAACGGTGGTATCTCTTACTACAAAGCAGATCCTATGGTTTACAAAAATGAAGCTTATGATGCTAAAATCGGTCCTGACGGAATGTTGTATATCGCAGGTCATATCTATGATTCAAGCAATGGCGACAGTAGAGGTTTCGTTCTCTGCGTTGACGAAAATGGTTTCGAAAATGTTACATACGGTGACAACGGCTATGCTATCAGCGAAAGCGGTAACGGTATCAACTATACTGGTATAGCAATCGACTCATACGGAAGATGCATCGTCTCTGGTTATACTCAAAATGAAGCTGATACATTGTTCGTAAGACGTTATAACACTGCTGGTTTAAAAGACCCTTCATTCGGTGATAACGGTACTTTGAAAATCGCTCCTCATGCATCATTCAGTTCATACGGCTACGCTGTAGAATGCGTTGAAAGCAACAAAATTATCGTTGGCGGTACAAGACTCGACACAGTATGGGGCTGCACACGTGCTACTCTCTATAAAGTTAAAAACAACGGTTCTTTAGATACAAGCTTCGGTACAAACGGTTATGTAGAACTCAATGTTGGCGAAGGCGCTGAACAACTCTTAGACATCGAAGTTGATCCAAACGGCAACTACCTCTGCGCTGGTCACTCATGGTTAGACAACGAACCTTATTTAAGATATGAAACATACGTAACACGTATTACTCCAAACGGTACTATCGATACATCATTCGGTACAAACGGTTACGCTAGACTCGAACCACTCGAAAACGGTGCTAACGACTGCTACGGCATCACAGTTGCTCACGATGGTCAAATCTTCGGCGCTGTTACAGCAGAATTATGGTACGATCAATCACTCCAAGCTATGCGTATCTACGCTTTCAACTTGACAGCTGACGGTCAACTTAACGAAGACTTCGCAGGAACAGGTTATCTTCCATATAGCTTAAGCTATCCTGAAATTTATTTACGTGAAGTAGCTATGCAAAAAGACGGTAAACTCATCGCTGGCGGTTACACATACGATGGTAACGTTAACACAGAAATGATGATTTCTCGTATCTACACAAGCGTTGAAGGTACAGAACCAGAAGATCCATCAGAACCAGCAGGTATCGAAGTTGTTGCTGAAGCTATCGACGCTAACAACGTAAAAGTTACTGCAACTCCTAACGCTTATGCAGTAGAATATCACGTAGGTATCATCTCAAAAACTATGTTCGACCAAGTTGGTGTTGAAACATTCGCAGAAGCATTACAAGCTGACGGCAAACCTTACACAGGTGTTCAAGAAATTTCATTCGGTGATCTTACAGAATTAACAGAATACGTTGTTATCGCTACAGCTAAAAACGCTGAAGAAGAATGGACAACAGTAACTGCTAATGTTACAACTCCAGAAGGCGAGGGCTGCGAAGAAATCATGGCTGCTAAATTCAATGTTTATCCTAACCCAGCAACATCTGTTGTTTACATTGAATCAGTTATGAACGAAACAGCTCAAGTAAGCATCGTTGACTTGACAGGCCGTTGTGTAAAACAAATCGAAACAACAGGCAACGTTTCAACAATCGCTATCGACGATATCAATAAAGGTGTTTACTTCGTTATGATTGAACAAGGTGGCAACAGCATGGTTCAAAAATTGGTTGTTGAATAATAATCAATAAATATAAATGGAAAAGAGATCTTCATTCGAAGGTCTCTTTTTTTTTAAACATTTTCATGTCTTTGTTGTTTAATCATGCACTAAAAACATAAAGATTATGAAAAAACTATTAATTATCGCATGCTTGTTTTTTGCATGGCATTTCAAGGCAGAGGCTTGTACAGGTATCTCGATGTACGCTGCTGACGGCTCTTATTTCCAGGCTCGAACCATTGAATGGGCAGGTACAAATCTTAACAGTATGTACGTGGTCGTTCCCCGTAATTTCAGTCAGACGTCCTTTACACCCAAAGGTACTAATGGCATGACTTTTATCTCCAGATATGGTTATATCGGTCTTGCGGTTCATGAAAAGGAATTCATCGCAGAAGGCCTTAATGAAGCCGGCTTGTCCGCTGGTCTGTTCTATTTCCCTAACTTCGGCAGTTATCAGCTTTACGATGAGAAATACAATTCTACCACTGTTGCCGACTTGCAGTTGGTGTCATGGATATTGTCTCAATTCGCTACCGTTGATGAGGTGAAGGATAATATTAATAAGGTGCGTGTCGTTTCCCTTATGGGCGGAGATGGATCTGCTGAAGCTATTCACTGGAGAGTGGGCGACAAGTCGGGAAAACAGATTGTCATAGAGATTGAAAAAGGCGTGCCTCACATCTATGATAATCCTATCGGTGTTATTACCAATGCTCCTGATTTTCCTTGGCACCTTTCTAACTTGAGCAACTACATCAATCTTACTCCTGTAAATCCAGCTGCACATAAGATGGCTGATTTTATGGTTGAGCCAATAGGTCACGGTAATGGTTTCCTTGGATTGCCTGGCGACTTCACTCCTCCATCACGTTTCGTGAGAGCTGCTTTCTTCAAGTCGACCGCACCAATGTTGGCGACAGCGAGAGCTACAATGCTTCAATGTTTCCATATTCTGAACAACTTTGACATACCTATCGGAATGAACTTCCCTAAGAATGAAATCCCCGACTTGCCAAGTGCAACGCAATGGACTTCAGTGATCGACCTGACTAATTCCGTGGTTTATTACAAGACTTTTGATAACAACAATATCAGGATGATAGACTTGAAAAACATTGATTTCGGTAAAGTTAAATATCAATTTCAGAGATTAGACGAGCCTAACTCACAACCTGTTGAAGTGGTGTCGATAAGTCAATAATTGCAAAAGGCAAAAGGCAAATGATAAAAGGCAAATGACAAAAACTTTAGTCAAAAAAAAGAGCTCCTAATTTTAGGAACTCTTTTTGCCTTTAGACTTTAGACTTTAGTCATTAGTCTTTATCAAAGACCTTTAACGATATCGTATGTATCTTTAGCAATCATGTATTCTTCGTCTGTTGGGAATACAACGACTGTTACTTTTGAGTCAGGAGTTGAGATGATACGTGCTTCGCCCATTGTTGCGTTGTTAGCTTCCATGTCGATCTTAACGCCGAGGTATTCCATGTTTTCCAAGATTGGACCTCTCATGAACCAAGCGTTTTCTCCGATACCGCCAGTCATGACGATGATGTCAACGCCGTTCATAACAGCTGCGTAAGCGCCGATATATTTTTTAACGCGGTGTTTGAACATGTCGAATGCGTATGTTGCACGTTCGTCGCCAGCTTCTTTACCAGCTCTAACGTCGCGCATGTCTTGTTTGTCGCCTGTGATACCGATGAGACCTGATTTCTTGTTGACGAGAGTATTCATTTGTTTGAGGTCGTAACCTTCTTTTTCAGCGATGTACATGAATACGCCGAGGTCGAGGTCGCCGGTGCGGCTGCCCATCATAAGACCTTCAACAGGAGTGAATCCCATTGATGTGTCGACTGATTTTCCGTTTTGAACTGCTGCTATAGAAGCGCCGCTGCCTAAGTGGCAAGTGATGATTTTTTGGTCGTTCCAGTCTTTGCCTACGAATTTAGCTGCGTTTTCAGCAACGAATTTGTGGCTTGTTCCGTGGAATCCGTAACGACGTACGCGATATTTGTCGTAGTATTCGTAAGGGATAGGGTACAGGTAAGCCTCAGGTTTCATTGTTGAGTGGAATGCTGTGTCGAAGCAGCCGCCTTGTTTTACGTTAGGAAGCAATTCTGTAACAGCTTTCACGCCTGCCATACATGCTGGGTTGTGGAGAGGAGCGAGGTCGATGAGTTCTTCCATGAGCTCCATGACGCTGTTGTCGATAAGGACGCTCTTGGTGAATTTTTCACCGCCGTGAACCAAACGATGACCTACAGCGCCGATTTCGTCTAATGACTTGATGACACCATGGTTTTCGTCGAGCAATGCGTTAAGAACGATGCTGATACCTACAGTATGGTTTGGAATAGGAAGTTGTTCGTAATGTTTTTCGCCATTCCATTTATGTGTGAATTCTCCCATTTCGAGGCCGATACGCTCGAGGAGACCTTTTGCCAAAACGCTGTGGCCATTATCGTCGATATCAAAAAGTTGATATTTGATTGATGAGCTGCCGCAGTTTAAAACTAAAATTTTCATTGATAATATTGTGTTAATGTTATTGTTGAAAAGAGAGACGTGTCAATGACGCGTCTCTACAATTATGAATTTTGCATTATGAATTCTTTTGAGCGATTGCTTGGTTGCAAGTGATAGCGACGAGTTTGTAGATGTCGTCGATTGAGCAACCGCGGCTTAAGTCGTTGCAAGGTTTTGCGAATCCTTGGAGGACTGGACCTACGGCTTCAGCGCCTGCGAGACGTTGAACGAGTTTGTAAGCTATGTTGCCTACTTCCAATCTTGGGAATACCAATGTGTTAGCTTTACCTGCTACTTCGCTGTTAGGAGCTTTGCTTGCGCCTACTGAAGGAACGATAGCAGCGTCAGCTTGTAATTCGCCGTCGATGCATAAGTCAGGACGCATTTCTTTTGCTAATCTTGTAGCTTCGATGACTTTGTCGACGTCTTCGTGTTTTGCAGAGCCTTTTGTTGAGAAGCTTAACATAGCCACTTTAGGATCTATTTTAGCGATGTTCTTTGCTGTGTCGGCTGTACATACAGCGATTTCTGCGAGTTGTTCTGCTGTTGGAACTGGAGTTACAGCGCAGTCAGCGCAAACGATCTTGCCGTCTGTTCCGTATTTGTCGTTAGGTAAGAACATGATGAAAGCGCCTGAAACGCAAGATACGCCTGGAGCTGTCTTGATGATTTGCAAAGCAGGACGGAGCATGTCGCCTGTTGTGCTGCGAGCGCCGCTTACCAAACCGTCGGCATCGCCGGCTTTAAGCATCAAAACGCCGAGATACATGAAGTTTTCAGCTAATTCTTGAGCTTGTTCGATTGTCATGCCTTTGCTCTTGCGAATTTCAAAAAGCAAGTTTGCGTATTTGTCTCTATCTGGATTGTTTTTAGGATCGACGATAGTAGCTCTGTCGATGTTCTTCAATTCAAACTCAGCAGCCATGTCTTTGATTGTCTGAGCTGGTCCGATAAGAATGACGTCAGCGATGCCGTCAGCGATGAGTTGGTCGGCAGCTTTTAATGTTCTTGCTTCATCTCCTTCAGGAAGGACAATGCGTTGTCTGTTTTCACGCGCATTTTGTTTTATTTGTTCTATGAGATCCATGTTGTTACGATTAAATATTAAACTTTCCTTAAAGCGTACAAAGGTAATAATCTATTCTAAAATTTCAAAAAAAAATCTAATAATTTTGCTAAGAAAAAAAAACAAAAATGTAACTTTGCATTTTGAAAAAATTTTATGAACGATACTCTTGGATTTAATATGAATGCAGACACTTTGAACGCCATTGCTTATAATGGTGTCGATGCTGTATTTTATAACGAAATTCAAGAAATTGATAATCAGTATAAAGATTTTAGATTCGTCACTGAAAAGTATGATGGTTGGGAAAGCCCTAGGCCTAGAGAAGTGTCGTTTGTCAGTGCGAGCTGGAATTTTGTAATCTTGTTCGTGGTGATGATCATGGTTGTCTTGAACAAGTTTTTCGCACCAAACAGATTTGCATCCATTATAGCTATGCCATTTCAAAGTGGCGGTGAGAAGATAGCTCGTGACGGAGTTTCGTTCCGGAGTCTCATCTCTTTGTCGATAGTGATTTCTTTTATGCTGATAATATCGATGTTCGTTCAGAAAATATTTGTGATTTACAGCAGCAGTCAGGTCGTGCATGACAATATCAGTCTGTTTAAGGATATAGTCACCATTGTTGCGGCGGTATTTGTCTTCAATTATCTTCTAACATCTTTTTATTCATGGCTTTTCAAGACATATGCATTGCTGACTGTGCATGTGAATCTTCATGTATCGACCATGGCTATAGCCAGTGTTATTTTTATACCAATCATGATGGTAATGTTTTTCTATCCATATAGGTTTTTATGCGTTATAATATTGATAATCTTGATACTTCTATACATCATACGTTTTATAAAATTATTAATTGAGGTGCGAATGTTATCAAAGTTAAATTTTGTAAACATTTTTTTGTATCTTTGCACCGTCGAAATTTTACCGGTTTTGGTAATGGTTAAGATAGTTGTTAACGTTGTTTAAAATATTGGAAATCATAATCATAATTGGTGAAATTGTCTTGATTAATAAAAGATTAAAAAGTTTGTAGATGAAGATAAAATCAATCCTTTTGTCGCAGCCTAAGCCTGCTGATGTAGCCAAAACACCTTACGAATCCATAATCAAGAAGTATAACGTCAATATAGAATTTGAAAAATTCATCAAGTTGGAAGACGTTTCAGCAAGCGAGTTAAGACAAGAGAAAGTAAAGCTCACAGATTTTACCGCAGTTATCCTTACAAGTCGTAACACAATAGACCATTTCTTCCGCATCGCAAAAGAAATGCGTTATACTATCCCTGAAGATCTGAAATATTTCTGTGTCAATGAAACTACTGCTCAATACCTTCAGCATTACATCCAATACAGAAAAAGAAAGATATTCTACGGCAAGCAGACTTTTGCAGACCTTGTGGAAGTGATGAAGAAGCATAAAGAAGAAAAATATTTCCTTCCAACATCAAATTTGGTTACAGAAGATTACGATGGCATGCTCAATGATGCTAAGTTGGAATATACAAAAGCTGTCATCTTCCGTACAGTATCAGCTGATCTGACACATATCGATATCAATAAATATGATATGCTTGTGTTCTTCAGCCCTGCAGGTATAGATTCATTGAAGGCTAACTTCCCTGATTTCGTTCAAAATGAAAATGTAGCTATCGGAGGTTTCGGCCATTCAACATGCAAGGCTATCACTGATGCAGGTTATACATTGAATTTCAGTGCGCCAACACCTTCTTGCCCTTCAATGAACATGGCAATAGAAGAGTTTATAGCTAATGAAGTTAAAAAAGCCAAGAAAAAATAATTTCGATGAACGAAGGACTTCCGAAAGAACAGCGTCTTTATAAAAAGAAAGCGATAGAAACATTATTCGAAAAGGGTAAAGGATTTAACTTTTATCCTTTTCGTGTTGTTGTTTATGCGCATAGCTCGGAAGAAGATGAGCCCTCAATACCTCGTTTCCTCGTCTCTGTCTCCAAGAAAAGATTTCATCATGCCGTAAAACGTAACAGAGTCAAGCGACTCGTACGCGAAGCTTGGAGAAGAAACAAATCAGAGATAATTGTTAATTGTGAAAAACACCAAATCACTTTTGACATCGCACTTGTTTATACAGCAACAATAATTTTATCGTACGAAGAGATAGAAAAGAAAATAAAACAACTATCTTTGCGTTTGAATAATAATTATTTTCGAGATGAAGAAAATCGCACAAATGCCGGCTAAATTTCTGATATTGCTGATACGCATATATCAACTTACATTGTCACCATTCATCGGCAGAAATTGCAGATACACACCATCTTGTTCTAATTATGGAATTGAAGCGATAAAAAAATATGGCGCCATAAAAGGCGGCTGGCTGACTATAAAAAGAATATTATCCTGTAACCCTTGGGGCGGCAGCGGCTATGACCCCGTCCCTTAAAAATTGATGTCATGAAGAAATTTAGCATTTTCTTATTAGCATTCCTGTTTTTTCCTTTCGTACTCTGCGCTCAAGAAAGACAAAACAACTTCGAAATATCTAAAAGCCTCGATATATATAACAACGTGTTAAGATACCTTAACATGAATTATGTCGATGAAATCAATCCTGCAGAACTTAATGAGACAGCCATCAAGGCAATGCTTAAAGAACTGGATCCTTATACTGTATTTATCCCTGAGTCTGAAATTGAAGATGTAAGACTCCTTACTATGGGAGAATATGGGGGAATAGGTTCTATAATAACATATTATGATGGCAATGTCCATATCTCAGAACCATACGAAAACTTCCCTGCTCATAAGGCAGGCTTGCTTCCTGGCGACGCTATACTCGAAATAAATGGCGTTAATACCGAAAATAAAACAGTGGCAGAGGTGAGCGAACTCCTCAAAGGCCAACCTGGTTCAAAACTGACACTTAAAATTAAGCGTGAAGGAGAGAAGGACATAATTACAAAAACTCTCACACGCGAGAAAATCAAAATTGATAATATCCCTTATTATACTGTGCTAGATGGCGGTATAGCTTATATTATCCTCAATCAGTTTACAAAAGACGCTGCCAAGGAACTTAAAGAGGCATTCCTCGAAATGAAATCACAAAACGAGCTCAAAGGTCTCGTCATCGACCTCAGAGGCAATGGCGGCGGACTCCTCAATGAGGCTGTCGATATAGTGAATCTCTTCGTGCCTAAAAACAAACTCGTGGTTTATACCAAAGGTAAAACTCCTGAACAAAACAGAAATTATTACACCAAACATGAGGCTGAAGATACCGACATACCTCTCGTGGTTCTCGTCAATGAGTCAAGCGCTTCGGCAAGTGAAATCGTTTCTGGGGCAATACAAGACTTCGACAGAGGATTGATAGTCGGACAAAGAACATTCGGCAAGGGATTGGTACAGAATATCCTTCCAATGAATTACAATACTCAGATGAAGGTCACTGTTTCGAAATATTATATCCCAAGCAAACGTTGCATACAGGAAATAGATTATTCGAAAAAATCAAAGAACGATACTATCTCAAAGAACGACACTCTCGGACCTCAGTTTAAAACAGCTAACGGCAGAATCGTTTATGAAGGTCATGGCATCCAGCCAGACGTGAAGATTGAGCCGGAAACAGTGTCAACAGTTACCGTTCATCTCTATGCTCAGAACATTATTTTCAAATATGCTAACAAATTCTTCAAAGAGCATAAGTCAATCCCTGCTGCTGATGAGTTTGAAATAACAGACGAGATATATGATGATTTCGTTAAATTCGTTGAAGGCCAAAATTTTGAATATACATCTGAAAGTGAAAAGGATTTCGATGTCTTGGTTAAGACAGCTAAGTTGGAAGGCTATTATGATAATATCAAAACTCAACTTGATGTCTTGGAAAACGAATTGAAGAGCCATAAGGAAAACGACTTGCTCAACAATAGAAAAGAAATTTCTGAAATACTCAAGATGGAGATAGTGACTCGCTATTACTTCCAAAAAGGCAAGATAATCTCAACATTGAAAGATGATGTTGAATTGAACCGCGCTATAGAAATTCTTCTTAACACTAATGGCGAAAACGAATACGAAACATTGTTAAAAGGCGTGCAATAATGAAAGTTGAATACGGCAAGACTGGAACATATTTCTATTGGAT
Organism: Bacteroidales bacterium; assembly: GCA_017561025.1. Taxonomy (GTDB): domain Bacteria; phylum Bacteroidota; class Bacteroidia; order Bacteroidales; family F082; genus Limimorpha. Next base: position 43,380 of record JAFZDU010000113.1, read on the forward strand.
AGGACTGATTCTAATAGGTGTCTTCATTCCGACATCTAAGTTTGGATTGAGTGTTACCCAGTTTTATCTCATAGCGCTCTGGTTGTTGCTGGGCTTGGATATGCGAGCTGTCAACAAAATGTTCCCGGAAAAGCCTTTCGTCAGCAGGATACTGTCGCGTATAGTGGTGTCTTTTAAAGGTATATGGAATAATATCAAGACTAGATTCGATGATTTCATTCATAACAAAGTGGCTGTTGTGATGGTGTCGATGTATCTCATGCATTTTATCGGTCTTATTTATACATCCGATTTTCACTATGCTTTCAAAGATTTGAGAATCAAGCTTCCTTTATTGGTTTTTCCTTTGATATTGTCATCAATGAAACCATTGAACAAGAAACAGTTTGATACGGTGATATGGTTTTTCGTAAGTTCGGTGTTTTTTGTTACAGTGCTGGGAGCAATAAAATTCTTCCGTCGTGATTTCGTTGATGTTAGGGAACTCTCTGTTTTTGTAAGCCACATACGTGTCTCCCTTTGTATGGTGTTTTCTATATTTGTCTTGGCTTATTATTTCATAAAGAGAAATTATAGTGTGATTGTCAAGGCTATAATAGTGCTTTTGATAATATGGTTCTTATGGCAGATAACTATATGGGAGTCTTTTATAAGCGTCTTGATAATAGCGGCATTATGTGCGGTTTTGGCATTGTATTTTATCTTTAAGAGCAGAAATATATTTGTAAAGATTTCAACAGTCGTCGTGATGATTGCTGGAGCGTCTGTGATGTTTTATGCTCCGTATAAGATAATTTATGAATATAACAATCCAGAAGAGCTTGTTGTCGAACAATTGGATACTCACACCAAGCTGGGCAACCCGTATGTCTTTGAATATAACATGGGCATAGAAGATGGTCGTTATATAGGTCTATATCTCTCCAAGGAAGAGCTTTTAGAAGCATGGAATCAACGTAGTGAGAAAAAAATAGGACATGAGTATCAAGATGGATATTATTGTTTGGTAAGATATATGACATCCAAGGATTTAAGAAAAGATGCCGAGGGCGTTTACATGCTTACTGAAGAAGATATAAGAAATATTGAGAATGGTGTGGCAAACTATAATTACATAGAAAATCCAGGCATCAAGACTAGAATTATGAGGATTATGGTTGCATACAATAACTATAAAAGAAACGGTGATGCAAATGGAAGCTCTGTGTTTCAACGTGTTGAGTTTATCAAGGCTTCTTTTGGCATTATAAAAGAAAATCCTGTTTTTGGTGTTGGCACTGGAGATATTGTAAATGCTTTCGCCCAATATTATGAGGATACGAATTCAAAATTAAGACCGGAATATAGGTTTAGAAGTCATAATCAATATCTAGCCATTACAGTGGCTTTTGGTGTTGTAGGTCTTATGTGGTATTTGTTCTCAATGTTTTATCCATTCTTCGCAGAGAAGAAGAATCGCAATTACATCTATTTCGTCTTCTTGTTTATAATGATGCTTTCCATGCTGACTGAGGATACAATCGAGACGCAGATAGGTGTTACCTTATTCGCTTTCTTTAACTCGTTCTTGGTGTTTGCAAATGATGAGGATAATGACGAAAGCCTAATGGCTGATGATTGCTGAATCATTTAAGCGAAAGTGAATAATAGGTTGGCGAAGAAATTCCAGATTGTCGTGATTGCTATTGCGATAAGCTTGCTGAAATAGAAATTCAATTTTAGTTTGTCTGTCAATAGATAAAGTATCAAAGAGTTGATGCCTAAGCCAATTATAGAGACAATCATGAATTGGAAATACTGAACTCCTATTTCTTCTTTATGGCTTTCGAAAGTCCAAATCCTGTTAAGTATATAATTTGATGTTGCTGCAAGAATAAATCCTATGCAGTTGCTTAGATATTTGTTTAATTTAAGCTTTTCCTTACAAATGTATGTGGCTCCGAAATCGATTAGCATTCCGGAACAACCGACTACGCCAAATTTTATGAATTTGGATATGAGTAATTTATCTATCATAAATAAATTTCCCATCTTTTATATCTCAGAGTTTTCTGTTTTGAATTCTTTGTTGTGACAACGTATTACATACCAGAACAAGGCTGCCATTATCACTATACTTATTATTAAAGGAAGCATTTCAGTCTTGCCGAATGTGTCGACATCGACGTTTGTGATGCCTTTGTTATTGAGATAATATATGATGACTGCGCTGCCGTTGTTGACGAAGTGCATTATCATAGGAACCCAAATGCTTCTAGAATAATAGAACATATAGCCTAACAATAATCCCAATACGAGGCGAGGGAGAAAGCCGTAAAATTCGAAATGTATGAAAGAGAATAATGCTGAGGCGATGAAGATGCCTACATGAGCGTTTTTAAATGTTTTTATCAGGAATGGCTGGAGTAATGAACGGAATAGGAGTTCTTCTCCTAATGCAGCCAGTCCTGCAATCATAATAAGGTTTATTATGAGACCGCTGATGTTGCCAACATTAAGCATTTTTTCTGTTACTATCTTGGCTTGTTCTTGTAGATCCATCATGATTTTTTCAATGGATGCCATTGATTCCGGCAGTGTTAAGTTGGCATTCCATTCGGCAAAGACGTTGTTGATAGGAAGTATGGCATACATCATTAATATTCCTGCCAGTGACCATAGTGGTATTTTATGGAATCCTAATGACTTCATAGGTCTTTCTTTTACTAGGCATGCGTATAGCAATGGTGGGAATACAAATGTAAGCAGTTGGCTGCCGATTTGAGATATGCGTAACATGCCAAGTTCGCTTATGCTGTTGTTTCTTGAGATAAAAACAATCAAGACACCGACTATTGCTGACAATATAAATCCAACAACGACCAATGCCATGAGTATGAATATTCTTTCAGAAAGATTTGTCTTTTTTATTAATGGAAATCTCATTATAAATTATTTTATTTTTTGCAAATTTAATATTTTTTTGATTAGATGAAATGAGTATTTTTGCAGTTGATATGAAAAAGATAGCTAACATAGAATTTGAAGATATTCCTTTGTTGTTGGCACCAATGGAAGGTGTCACGGATCCTCCATTTCGTCATGCCTGCAAGGAACAAGGTGCTGATATCGTGTACTCCGAATTCATCTCTTCAGATGGCTTGATTCGTGATGCCGTGAAGAGCGTTCGTAAATTAGGTTTTGTGGAAGGGGAGCGTCCTTTTGGAGTGCAGATATTTGGAAATAATGTAGAGCCTATGGTTGAGGCTGCTCGTTATGCTGAGCGTTATAATCCTGATATTATTGATATAAACTTCGGATGTCCTGTCAAGAAAGTGGCTTCTAAAGGTGCGGGTTCGGGAATACTGAACAACATACCTAAGATGATAGAAATTACAGCAGCTGTTGTTAAGGCTGTGAAGACTCCTGTCACAGTGAAGACCCGTCTTGGTTATGACAGCGAACACAAGGAGATTGTTGATATAGCTGAGAGATTGCAGGATGTGGGAATTCAGGCTCTGACGATACACGGAAGGCTGCGTACTACCAAATGGGGTGAGCCTGCCGACTGGACTTTGATAGGTGAGGTAAAGAATAACCCACGAATGACGATACCTATTATCGGTAATGGTGATGTCGTTGACGGACCATCAGCGAAACATTTTCTTGACAACTATGGTGTAGATGGTCTTATGATAGGACGTGCTACATATGGTAATCCGTGGATATTTAGAGAAGTCAAACATTATTTGAAGACAGGTGAGCTGTTGCCTCCGCCTGATGTATGTGAGAGAGTAAGAGTTTCAAAGGCACATCTAGTAGACTCTTTGAATTATAAGAAAGACGAGTTTTATGCTGTAATGGAAATGCGTAAGCATTGGGGACTCTATTTTAAAGGTTTCGTTAATTTCAAGCAGTTCAAACTTCGTCTTATGGAGGCAAAGTCCATAGAAGAAGTATCAAGTATCCTCGAAGAGGTAGAAAAATACTATAATTAATAAGAATAGTTTATAGACTGCCCCAACAGTCTATAAACTATTAGCAATATTTTCATTTATGGATTACGTTAAAATCCAAATCCTCTTTCAGTTTTCCATTTTCGAATAAATCCACTACACGTGCGCCTGTGAGGTTGTGGTATGTTAGTATTCCTAGTTCTTGTGCTGCCATGATATTTCTTGGGGTATCGTCTATGAAGAGAGTTTCTTCTGGCTTCATTTTGTATCTGTCTAATATGAGTGTGAAGAAATCAGGGTCTGGCTTGCAGAGATGTGTGTCGAATGAGAAGAATGCCTTGTCGAAGAGGCTGTCGAATTCACGATATCCGAATCGCAACTGAAGATCTCGTATGAATAGGTCGTAATGTATCTCATTGGTGTTGCTCATGAGATAAACGTGGTAATGGCTTTTGAGTTTTTTTACCAGATCGATACGTCTTTGAGGGATATCTAGTATCATAGAATTCCATATTTCATCGAATTTTTGTGGTGTAAGTTTCAAATTTAGCTGTTTTGTCAGTGTTTTTCTGAATGTATCGGCTGATATAATACCGCATTCAAATTGTTTCAAAGTTCGTTTTACATCAGGTGATTCTAGTAGTTTTATATCGGTGAAACCGTTCTTATTCAAGTGGTTAATTATCTGGTTGCTGTCTATATCTATGATTACTCCGCCTAGGTCGAAGATGATGTTTTTTATGTGAGGAAAATTTTTTTTCATTTTTTTTATTTTTTTGTTATGAAATTCGCTACAAATTTGTAAATTTGCACTCGTAAAAACAAGGGATAGAACAAAAAGTTATAAACAAAGTTTTAACATGTTCTCCAGCTCCTATAGCTCAGTCGGTTAGAGTAGCTGACTCATAATCAGTTGGTCCCTGGTTCAAGTCCAGGTGGGAGCACAGAAAACCTCGCTAATCAAATGATTGCGAGGTTTTTTTGTTTTTTGGTATAATAGACAAAAATAGTTGGTAAAATCATTATAAGATAATGTAAACCAATTAAATATAGTAACTTTGATGAAAACGTTTTCATAAAAGTTATTTTTTATGTCAAAAAAGAGAAAAGAAAGGTGTCCACAATGTGGTTTTTTAGAAGTTATCAAATGGGGTAAACAAGCAGGCAGGCAACGTTTCAAATGTAAGAACTGCAACAGTTTTTTTACACTTCGTCGCAAGGATATATCAAAGTCAAATAGGTTTGTATGGTTCGAATGGTGGATAATGGGCAAACAAACACTTCAGCAGATATCCGACCTTAGCGGATACAGTACACGACAACTATCCAGATGGTTTGATGAATACCTTGACGACTATCCAACATGGAAAATAAAATGTGGAGATAAAGTGAATCTACTCATAGATGGCACCTGGTTTTCCAACAAAATATGTCTTGTGGTTTACAGAGATAATATTGTACATAAGACTGTGTTTTATCGTATTAGCAGTGATGAGTTGGAAAAGGAAATAGAAGAGGATCTTCGTAATATACAATCACTTGATATAGATATAAATAGCGTTACATGTGATGGAAGTCAGAGTATATTGAAAGCGGTAAAAACTGTCTGTCCTAATGCCAAAATACAAAGATGTCTTGTTCATATTCAAAGGGAATGCATGACATGGTTGACTCAACATCCTAAAAGTGAAGCTGGCATAGAATTGTACGACATAGTTAAACTTATAAACAGAATAGTAACACACAACGATATGTTGAGATGGAAACAAATGTTAAGTGATTGGCATTCAAAGTATATACCTTATATAAATGCCAAAACTACTAACAATGAGTCAAATAAGGAATGGTATACTCACAAAATGTTACGAAAGGCATATATCCATATCAGGAGAGCTTTACCTTATATGTTTACATTCATTGATAATCCTTATACCTAAATCAACTAATGCATTGGAATCATTTTTTGGTCATTTAAAAGACAACATTATCATACATAGGGGACTTTCTGCTAAACACCATCAAAACTATTTAAAATGGTATTTGTATTTTAAAAATAAGGATAGAAAAAAAGACAGGTAACTTGGGCTGTTTTGGATGCCCGTTACCTGTCTTTTTTTCGCTCAATTACCAACTATTTTTGGCAACATTACCTGTTTTTGTCTACTAATCAGCACTAATCGAATACTAATAATTATTCGTGGTTGAAGTAAGTCCACACTATCTTCGCCTTGGCTTTTCCGATGATTTTTCCCAAAGTCTCCAAATCTGCCTCCTTGATATTCTTGACTGACTTCAGTTCCAGCATCAGTTTCTCTGCAGTCTGTTTGCCGATGCCTTTGATGTCGTTCAGTTCTGAATGTATGAATCCTTTCTCGAATTTCTTTCTGTGATGTGTGATGCCGAATCTGTGGGCCTCGTCGCGGATGTGTTGTATCACCTTCAAGGTCTCTGATCTCTTATCTATATACAAAGGTATGCTGTCGCCAGGGAAATAAATCTCTTCCAGTTTCTCCGCGATGCCGATGATGCTTATCTTGCCGTATAAACCTAGCTGTTGCAGTATCTTCACTGCAGAAGAAAGCTGCCCTTTGCCGCCGTCGACGACGATTAAATCCGGCAGACGTTGACCTTCATCCAATAGCCTTTTATATCTTCTGTGAATGATCTCTTCCATAGATGCAAAGTCGTTGGGACCTTCAACAGTCTTTATGTTGAAATGCCTATAACCATTTTTATGGGGCTTAGCATTGACAAACTGTACCATCGCAGCTACTGCATAGTCTCCTTGGAAGTTGGAGTTGTCGAAACACTCTATAACTTCTGGAAGTACAGGAAGCCTCAGGTCATCCTTCATCTGAGTCAGGATTCTTTTGGTATGTCGTTCTGGATCGACGAGTGTGCGGAGTTTCTCTGTCTCGATGCGATATTGTTTTGCGTTACGTTGTGATAACTGTAATATGTCTAACTTTTCTCCTCTTTGAGGGATGGTGAATTTCACTCCATCTAGTCTTATGTCTAACTCTATCGGAACGATGATTTCTTTGATATTGGAACTTTCCATCATCTGACGAACTTCTACGATAGCCATAGACATCAGCTCTTCGGCAGTCTCGTCTAACTTTCTCTTGATTTCAAAAGAATGTGACTGTATGATGGCTCCTTCTACGATTTTCATATAATTGACATAGAATGAGGCTCCGGCGTCTTCGTAAGAGAATACCTCCATATCGAAGATTGTATTGCTGCATACCACCGACTTGGCATGATAGTTTTCAAGAATGTCGTACTTGTCTTTTATGACCTGTGCCTGTTCGAATTCTAATCTCGAAGCGTGATTCATCATCTGCGCTTTCATGTCTTTAAGTACTTCATGAATATTGCCTTTGATGACTCTCTTTATATTGAGTATCATTGTGCGGTATTCTTCTTCGTCTATGCTTCCGTCGCAGGGAGCTTTGCAGTTGCCCACATGATATTCCAGGCAGGGACGGTAGTGTCCGTTGTTGATGTTTTCTTGTTTCAGGATTAGGTTGCAGTTCCTTATGGGATAGAGCTTCCTCAGCATTTCCAGAAGGGTCTTTGCTGTCGTTACAGAAGGATATGGCCCGAAATATATAGAGCCGTCGTTGACTTTCTTTCTTGTAAGGAATACACGAGGGAATCTCTCGTTCTTGACGCATATCCAAGGATAAGTCTTGTCGTCTTTCAACATGATGTTGTATCGCGGCTTATATTGCTTGATGAAGTTGTTTTCAAGAAGGAGCGCTTCCATCTCGTTGTCTACGACAATGAATTTAATATCGGCGATACGGCTTACAAGGACTTTCACCTTGCCGCTTTGCTGTTGCTTGTTGAAATAGCTGGAGACTCTACGTTTCAGGTTTTTGGCTTTACCGACATAAATGATCTCACCTTTGTCATCGAAGTATCTATATACACCTGGTTCGTTAGGAATAGTCTTTAAGATGGATTTTATTTTGTCGGAAATGTTCATGATGTTGATTTGTAGGGACGCGATTAATCGCGTCCCTACGTTTGGTTTTAAAAGTGTTTAAATCCTTGTGCTTCGATTGGAATTACATGTTCGTCGGTGGTGATGAGTTCAGCCACGTTTGAGTCTGCTGTCATGAAACCGATGATTCTCACGTCTTCCATATTCTGTACTTTCTCGTAATCTTCTTGTTTTACGGTGAAAAGGAGCTCGTAGTCTTCGCCACCATTAAGAGCTGCCACGCAAGGTACTATATCGAATTCTTTAGCTACCTCTATGGTCTTTTTATGCATTGGAATGCGGTCTTCGAAGATGCGGCATCCAACCTTAGAGTCTTTGCAGAGATGTAATATCTCTGAAGCCAAACCGTCGGAGATGTCAATCATCGCTGTTGGTTTTATCTCTAACTCTTTAAGTTGTGCTACTATGTCTTTACGTGCTTCTGGCTTGAGCTGACGTTCGAGTATGTGATCGTATCCGTAAAGTTCTGGCTGCACGTTAGGGTCTGCCATGAAAGCTGCTTTCTCGCGTTCAAGGATTAACAATCCGGTATAGGCTGCACCTAATGTTCCGCTTACGCATAAGAGGTCGTTGGCTTTGGCGCCGGTACGATAGACGATGTCGTCTTTCTTGGCTTTGCCTATCACTGTTATTGAGATGAAGAGTCCCGACTTACTTGCTGTGGTGTCGCCGCCTACTAAATCTACTTTATAAGTGTCGCAGGCGAGACGTATGCCAGCGAATATCTCTTCAACGGCTTCTACTGAGAACTTGCTTGATATTCCCATGCCGACGACAATTTGAGTCGGTGTTCCGTTCATGGCATAGATGTCGGAGAAGTTCACGACAGCTGCCTTATATCCCAAATGCTTCAAAGGCATATATGTCATGTCGAAGTGAACGCCTTCAATCAAGACGTCGGTAGAAACCAATGTCTGCTCGCTCTTATGGTCGATGACAGCAGCATCGTCGCCGATACCTTTTATAGTCGATTTGTTATATGTCTTGATATCTTTGGTTAATCTGTCGATGAGACCGAATTCACCAAGTTCTGACAATTCTGTCAATTCTATTTTTTCGTTTTCCATAATTGTTTAAGTCAACGGACAACAGTCAACAGACTACAGACCTTGTCCTGTTTTTTAATTATTAATTCCGTTTAAGATAAGAGCGTTTTGATAATCTTCTTCTGTTATAGTATAAAGAACTTCAAAACAGCCTTTGCCTTCGTTGGATATCATTTCCCAACATGATTTGTTTCCAAATGATTTCTCGAATTTTTCATATGCCTCGTAATTAGGCATATATTTAATGCTATCATCAAATATAATATAAGAATCATGATGCAAAAAATCATTGTCATTGCCTTTGTAGAATTGTGAGACACCCAAGCCTTCGTAATAATAAACAGTTTGTGTTTCTCCTGGAGCTATAGTAATTATAGAGTCATATTGATGCTCGATAATAGCATAAGCTTTGATTTCCTTACTTAAATTATTTTTTACTTTATGGGTTTCTTCTAAATAAGGATCACATGATGTCAATAATACTATTAAAGAGAAGATAGCAATTACTGATGATTTTTTGAATAATTTTTTCATGACAGAGAATTTTATTAATGAATGTTTTTAACAATCTTAGAGATAGATGAGCTTCCATCTGCAAAAATCTTTACAAAATATATTCCTTCTGAAAAATCGCTCATGTCAATTCTGACCTCTCCTGATTTTTTCTCTGAATATAATTTTCTTCCGAAAACATCATATATCTCAACCAATTCAATATTTTCAGCTTCTATATTGATGATATCTTTGACAGGATTTGGATAGATATTGTATGCTATGTTGTTTTCCACAACTGATGCGACATTAATTTCGTCGTAACTATATTCACATTCATCTGAAACGATGTACTCTCCATTATCCCCCAATTGATATTCTGTATATCCTGTAATCATATTGTTGTGAGTTGGATAAATATAAATGTATTCTTCGAAGTCATTGTAATAATGAACGATGTCGTTGCTGATGTTAATGTCGTGATGATATTCTTTTCTCCATTCGACCGTGCCGTCTTCGTCGCATTCCTTTTCCATGATACAATTACCATGTTCATCATATTCATAAATATACACATCATACAAATATTCTTCACCATCTTCATAAAAATACCATTCTTCTCTAACCATAAGCCCGTTTTCATAATCATATCTGACGATGTCTTCAACCATATATCCAAAGCCTTCATTGTATAAGTAAACATCTTTAATTCTCAAACCTTCATCGTTGTAAGAGAATTCCATTTTCTCAGAATACTCATCATCATAAGTACTTGTAGCCTCAACGCTTGTCATGAGATTGTTTTCATCGTATGTGTAAGTGACTATATATTCAAGCTCGTCATAAAAATAAGAGTCGCCTTGGATTATTTGTCCATTGTCGTTATATGTATATTCTTCATGATTTGAATATTCAATTTCATTATCGAAAAGGCTATAATACACTACTTTTACAAGTTGACCTAAATTATCATAAAACAATGAATCTAAAGAAACATAAGTATAATACGGAGATTCATAAGTTCTTTTCTGACATATAGGTTTTGTAGTGTTTTCACTTTCGTATGTGTACAAAATCTCTTCACCACTTGTAGAATAGATTCTGTTAACGCGGTATTCCGTTTCGTTTCTCTGAGCCAATACTGGCAATGCTAAGATTAGCAATAATGGTAATAAAAACTTTTTCATTTGTTTATTTTTTAAAATTACATCAATTTCTTATACTTAAACTTCTTAGGTGTTGCGTTGCCAAGACGTTTGATCTTGTTTTCTTCATATTCTGAATAGCTTCCTTCGAAGAAATATACTTGTGAGTCGCCTTCGAAAGCGAGGATGTGAGTAGCGATTCTATCCAAGAACCAGCGGTCGTGAGAGATGACGACGGCGCATCCTGCGAAGTTTTCGAGACCTTCTTCCAAAGCACGTAAGGTGTTAACGTCGATGTCGTTGGTAGGTTCGTCGAGAAGAAGTACGTTGGCTTCTTGTTTCAATGTCAACGCCAAGTGCATTCTGTTACGTTCACCGCCTGACAAAACGCCTGCTTTCTTCTGTTGGTCGTTGCCAGCGAAGTTGAATCTTGAGACGTATGCTCTTGAGTTCATGGTGCGTTTGCCTAATTGTATCAATTCGTTGCCGCCTGAGATGACTTCCCATACTGTCTGTTCTGGGTCGATGTCGGCATGCTGTTGGTCAACGTAGCCGGTCTTCACTGTTTCACCAACTTCAAATGTACCTGAGTCTGGTTTTTCTAATCCCATGATGAGACGGAACAATGTTGTCTTACCTGCGCCGTTAGGTCCGATGACGCCTACGATGCCTGCTGGTGGGAGGCTGAAGCTGAGGTTTTCGAATAATAATTTGTCGCCGTAAGCCTTGGTGATGTTCTTGGCCTCGATGACTTTATTACCGAGACGGTCGCCATTAGGGATGTATATTTCGAGTTTTTCTTCTTTTTCTTTAACGTCTTCGTTAAGAAGTTTTTCGTAAGAAGCGAGACGTGCCTTGCCTTTAGCCTGACGTGCCTTAGGTGCCATTCTGACCCATTCGAGCTCGCGTTCCAAAGTCTTGCGGCGTTTGCTTTCCGATTTCTCTTCCATCGCCATGCGTGCTGTCTTCTGGTCGAGCCATGATGAGTAGTTGCCTTTCCATGGAATACCTTCACCGCGGTCGAGTTCGAGGATCCAGCCTGCTACATGGTCTAAGAAGTAGCGGTCGTGGGTTACAGCGATGACTGTACCTTTATATTGTTGCAAGTGTTTCTCGAGCCAGTTGATAGCCTCTGCGTCGAGGTGGTTGGTAGGCTCGTCTAACAACAAGATGTCTGGTTCTTGGAGAAGGAGGCGTACCAATGCAACACGGCGGCGTTCACCACCAGAGAGGTTCTTGACGAGAGCGTCGCCGTCTGGGCAGTTGAGAGCGTCCATAGCTCTTTCCAGTTTGCTGTCCAAATTCCAGGCGTCATGTTGTTCGATGAGGTCGGTGAGACGTCCTTGTTCCTCAACGAGGGCGTTCATCTCGTCGTCGCTGAGTTCTTCCATGAAACGAGCGTTGACTTCTTCATATCTCTTCATGATGTCGACGATCTCTTGGATGCCTTCCTGAACGATTTCTTTTACTGTCTTGCTGTTGTCTAATTCTGGTTCTTGTTCCAACAAACCTACAGAATATCCTGGTGAGAAAACTACTTCACCATTATATGATTTGTCCTTGCCAGCAATGATTTTCAACAATGTGGATTTACCGGAGCCATTCAAACCGATGATGCCGATCTTAGCGCCATAGTAGAATGATAAATAAATATCTTTTAAAATCTGTCTCGTAGGTGGAATTATCTTGCTTACGCCAACCATCGAGAAAATAATCTTTTTATCGTCAGCCATAATTTTTTTTATTAAAGTCAACAAGACAACAAGACAACAAGACAACAATACTACATGTAAAGATTGTCATATTACTTCAATTAGTCTTAAATCTGTTAGTATGTCAACATGTTATTATTTTAAATATTTAACTCCTAATTTATGATTTTCTCATCTCGTCTTCCATAATCTTAGTCGCCATGCCCCAGTCGTAGACGCGATGTACGAAGTCGTATCCGTTTTGCGCCAGAGTATCTGCCTTGTCTTTGTTTGTCAAGAGTGTGATGATATGTTGAGCGAGTTCTTGTTCGTTATTTCCAATGAGGATTTCTTTTCCTTCTTCAGCGTGTAATGAGTTGTTCGCCAAATTTGTTGTTATGCAAGGAAGTCGCATCGACATGGCTTCAAGCAATTTGTTCTGAAGTCCTGTTCCTATTCTCATCGGTGCGATAAATATCCTGCTTTGTGCGTAGGCGTCTCTCATGTCGTCGATCCATCCGCTAATGATGATCTTGTCTGATGCTACTTTCTTGACGCGAGGGTCTGGTGTTGCGCCGGCTACATATAATTTTGTGTCAGGAAGTTTCTCCCACACTATTGGCATTATCTGATATGCTAGATATTCAACTGCGTTGACATTTGGAGCGTATGCCATATTACCGGTGAATACTATATCGTATTTCTTTTCGCATTCTTTTGGAGAATAGTATTCATGGTCGACGCCGTTAGGAACTATGAGAATTTTTTCCTTTTTAGGGTGATCGATAAGGTCTCGGTCAGGAATGCTAATGATGGTTTTGACATCGAAATCGTCGAATATATCGTGTTCGTATCTTCTCAGTCTTTTGTATTCCATATTGAAGATAGGCTTCATATAGAAAGAGGCGATTTCGCTTCTTCTCTTCATGCCCATAGAGAATACGTCTTGATAGTCGATGGTCTTTGGAGTTTTCTCATTACGAATGTATTCTGCTACTCTGAGAAGTTGGCCGAATAACATGTCAGGCCTATGTCTTTCTATGAGGTCGTGAATTTTCTTGTGAGCTTTTCTGTTATAAAAATATCCGCATTGTATAGGGAGTCCTTTAATGAAAGCCATAGCCAGGTTGAATAATATCGATACCTTGCCTAAGTCGATGAAATTTACTGATGAGCAATAAGGCTGCAATGCCTTGAAGGCAGCTTCTTTATCGGCTTTCTTGTCTGTATTTAAAGCACATAAAATCACCTCGTTGTCTTTAGAGAGTTGTTTTATCTGATTGAAGGCTCGTAACTTATCGCCTTTTTCCAGAGGCCATGGTATTCTCGGCAACAATACAAATATTTTCATAATGCTTTATTTGTTTATATAAGTGATGTCTTTTTTTGTTTTACCTATCTCATCGTAGAAAATCAGCAGTCTCTCTATGATTTTCTTGTTGTCGTAAACGTCTTCTACGAGTTTGCGAGCGTTTTGTCCGATACGTTGAGCCTCTTTTGGTTCTTTGATAATCTTGCATATCACCTCTATCATTCTGGCAGGAGAGTCTGCTATTATGATGTTTTCGTATTCGGAATATTGTATGCCTTCTGCACCTATCATAGTGGTGATGACAGTCCTGCCCATTGCCATCGACTCGATGATTTTGATTCTGATGCCGCTTCCCGACAATAGTGGCACTATTGCGATGTCGTTGTTTCTGATGAATTCTTTGGCGTCGGGGACTTCACCTAATACGTTGATGTTTTTCTTCTTGAGTTTGGTGAGCCATTTAGGCATGTGACGACCTGCCAGATTCAATACCAGTTCTGGTTCTCTTTTGCTCAGCTTCTCCCAGACGTTATTCAAAAACCATGAGATGCCTTCTTCATTTGGCATCCAGTTCATGGAGCCTATGTGATAAAGCGTAGTTTTTTCCTTTACCTCATATTTTGGCTTGAAGTCATCTGGGTTGACACCATAAGGTACGTCGATTACTGGCACTGATGTCTCACCTCTGAAGTAAGCAGCATCGCGGTATGTGATGGCAGCGATGCCGTCTACTTTATTGATGACATTAAGCTCATATTTCTTTAACGTATTGACCAGGTGTTTTATGTACCAACGCTTAGGAGGGAATTTGGTCTTTTTGGCGATTCTGTCCCAGATGAGGTGTTCAACATTGTGAGCGCGCAGGACAATCGTAGCGTTGGAATGTTCTCTGATGGTCTCGATATATGGAGCCATATAAACCATTTCAAGCTGAACGATGTCATATCTGTCCTTCTTGAGAACCTCGATGAGTTTTTTTGTGAAGTCGTCTGAGATAAAACGTTTTACATGATAAGACTCGTCGGAGAAAAGATTCTTGAAGGCTTCAACAGGCTTTATTCTAAGGTCGACATCAACCAGTTCGATACCTGTCTTCTCACGGTAAGCCTTTGGTATGTCTTTCTCCTTGATATGATATTTCTCGCTATTGACAGCAAGTATCTTGACTTTATGACCGGCTTCTATCAGACCGTTGACGATACTGTTCATTGCCATAGGGCCGCCTTCACTTGGCGGATATGGTGACTTGTTGCATAGCAGTAGAATATTCATAATATATGAGGTTATTTGTTTTTCTTAAAAATTTTATTCAATGTCTTTTTCCAGCTTTCTCCGTCGAGGAGGCTAGAGTCGGTGGTAGCTTTTATGGTTAGAAATATACCAGCCGGTAATATTATTATGGATGAGAGCCAGACGCCTAAGAATACTGGTATGTCGCCTGCAATAGCGATACGCTGGCTTGTAATTGTTATTACATAATATATTACGAAAAAGATTACGCTTATCACTATAGGAAGCCCGAGGCCTCCTTTGCGGATGATAGCTCCTAATGGAGCGCCTATGAAGAAGAATAGCAGACAAGCGATGCTGAGCGAGAATTTCTCATGCAACACCTGCTGATGTTTTCTGATATTGGTTTCTTGTCTTTCGAAATCTTTTATGTTTATGTCGATATTGTCAATCTGGTTTTTCGTTGCGGTTATTGCCATATTGACGATAGATTCCTGCTCTTTTTTGTCGAAGTTTTCCAGCAAAGGCCATTTGAAGACGGTGATGGTGTCGAGTTCAGCTTTCTTGCCTTTTGTGCTGATATTGTCTTCGTCTTTTGATGAGAAATGTTGAAGACGATGTACGAAAGAGCTTTTGTAGGAATTATGTCTGTCGACTCTATAGTTATGCAATGAGTCGATGGCAGTGTTCAGCTGGCTTATGTTCAGCATCGACTGATGTCCTTTCATGGAATTCTCGTCGGTTTGTGTCATGTCGAAGTCTGATATGTCGAAAGTGACATATTGCTTTTGGAATGCCATTGTCTCGAAAGGTCTTTTGTTCTTGTAATCCTTGTCGTCGACGACTTCGCTATAGTTTGAACCATTATATAGTGTAAATATGATTTCCTTCTGGCTTGGAGAAAGAGCTATTGTTGCGGAGTCGGCAGTAGTGACTTTTATGTTGCCTTTGTATTCTGTGTGGTCGTATATCATCACGTCGTACAGAGTGTTGCCGTCGGCTCCTTTTTTACCTGCTCTGATGGTGTATCCGTCTATGCCTTTATAAAACATTCCTTCAGGTATGTCGAATGACATTTTCTGTTTTCTGACATCCCTCAATAATGTCTTTGACTTCAGGGTCGCGATAGGCAATACGTTGTTGGAGAATATGAATGCTGTGAAACTCATTATGATGGCGAAGGTAAGCAATGGACGCATCACTTTCCATACTGAAATGCCTGATGCTTTCATGGCCACTAACTCGTAGTATTCGCCTAGGTTGCCGAAGCACATAAGAGACGACAATAATATAGCCAATGGCAAGGCCATAGGCACGAATGTCACTGAGGTGTAAAACATCAGTTTGCCCAATATGTCGAAGCCCAATCCCTTACCAACCAAGTCGTCCAGATAATTCCATAGGAACTGCATGAGCAGGATGAAGACTGCAACAAAGAAGGTAAAAATGAATGTGCCTATAAACGAGCGTAATATGTATTTATATAGTTTTTTCAAGCCTTTTCGAAATTACGTTTGCAAATATAACATTTTACCTCGTAGGTTTGATGTTTTTATTTTTTTTTATAACAACGTAGCTACATTGACAAATATTTCTTTTTTTTGCATTAAAAATTGTAATTATGGAAAATAGTATTCTCGATTTCTTCAAGGAAATAAATGTTAGTATAACTATCTCTGATACAGAGGGTAATGTTGTGTATATGAATGATAAGGCCAAAAGTGTCTTCGGCGATATGGTTGGGAAAAATATGATGTCGTGTCATAAACAATCGTCGCAGGAAACCATAAAGCGCCTTGTCAACGAAAAAGATACCAATGTCTACACCATTCAGAAGGGCGATGTCAAGAAAATGATTTATCAGACACCTTGGTTCGTCGATGGTGAGATTAAGGGTCTCATCGAGTATTCTATCATCTTGCCTGAAAATATGCCTCACTACCAAAGATAAATGAAAATGATAAAACATATCCCTAACTCGATTACATGTTGTAACCTTCTGTCAGGTTGCATATCCATAGTTCTGTTGTTCAACGGCAATGTCGAAGCTGCAGGAGTGATGATTTTCGTTGCGGCACTCTTCGACTTCTTCGACGGCTTTGCCGCTCGTCTCCTCAAGGCATACTCTCCATTAGGAGCTCAGCTCGACTCATTGTCTGATGTCGTCTCTTTCGGAGTGGCGCCGTCTTTCATCATGTATCATTATATAAACCAATGCGTGAATATAAGCATGTTTGGCTTTAATATATTGCCTCCTGTCGCTTTCTTCTTGGCAGTGTTCGCAGCATTACGTCTTGCCAAATTCAATATTGATGACAGGCAGACTACATCGTTCATAGGACTTCCAACACCAGCGATGGGAATTTTCGTGGCATCATTGCCATTCACTTTGAGACACGAGTCGCTAGCTTTCATGGGAAGCCTCATGACGAGTCCATATTTCCTTTTTGCAGTGGTGGCGATATTCTCGTTCCTTATGGTCTGCGAGATACCATTCTTTTCATTGAAGATAAAGAGCTTGAAATTCAAGGATATAAAACATATCTACTTGTTGGCAGCATTTGCTATAGCATCCTTTGTCTTTTTAGGATTTGCAGCGATTCCATTCGTGATGCTGTTCTATATCATAGTGGCGATGTTTGTTAAGGTTCTATAAATTGCTTTGCAAATGATTTATGAATTTTTCTTTGAGAAGATTTTTGTTTTTCTTGAAAGAACATAGCGAGCTATGTGATTGAAAGAAAGGCGAAAAGATTCCAAGAAAAAACATAAAGCATGCAAAAGTTTTA
>JAFZDU010000114.1 GCA_017561025.1 Bacteroidales bacterium
CTGAAAGAGAGAGACAACTCAATGAATTAGAAGCAGCAAACCAAAGAGTTGAAGCAGCTAAAGCAAAAGTAGAAAACGCAAAAAGTAAATGATTTAGAGTTACTGAGATACTGAGACTAAAATCTTAGTATCTCAGCATCTTAATATCTTAATCCAAAAGAGAACTCGAAATACTCCGCATCAAAACTATGAGCCTTGATAGCGAAGCCTAAATTCAATATAAATCCTAAATTATACTTATTGTCATTATAAAGTTTTCTTTCGAAAGAACCATAAACCGTATAAACATCAGGAAGGAAAGAACCTTCTTCCATTACAAATTCACTAAAACGTGACACCGAGATTCCAGCTCCTAAAATCGGATAATTGTAATAATAATCAAACTCGTTGTTATTGGCACAAATAGTCTGATAGTTAGCAGCCACATCAAATGTCATATAAATATTGCTTTGACGTCGATGTTCCGAATTCAACGCATAGCCAAAATAATTTTGCCCAAAAAACGACAATTTCAAATCATCATTATTTTGGGCAAAAACATTGTTTATAGTCATAAAGCCGACTATAACAAACAAATATATCTTAGAATGTGAATCCAAAACTAAGTCTTATTTTATTCAAACATCCTTTATCGAGATAATCTGCTGGGCAATAGTTAGATAATTTAGCAACAGCCTTTTGGAATTCATATCCTACTGCGAAAGTAAATCTTGAGAAATCAATTCCTACGTATGGCGATGCTGTCACAATAAGTCCAGAGTTTGTAACATCAAACATCTCACCGATACGTGCACCCACCATCGGGCTTACATTATTATCAAGGAAAGAATAATTAAAATTAAGAAATAATGGTATCAGATAAGTTGGTTCTTCAACATATTCATTGTTAAAATCGTTTCCTAAGAAATCGGCAGCAAAACCGACACCTAAACCTGCAGACATACCATTACCGAAAGAATAAGCCTGTGTTGTGTTGATACTAAATTGTCCGTTGTTAGCCCACGACAATTCCACATCTGGACGATAACCTATTTTGTATTGAATGTTTGACTCTTGAGCATTGGAGAACACTGGAGACACCAACACTAATAGTGAGAACAATAATTTCACCACACATCTTTTTGTCAAGCCTAATGTCTTCATTTTATTACCTCCTTCTTCTCATCTAAAAACTTTTCAACAAATTTGCCTTCTACTTTTTGATAAGCATTCACAACGCCATCTTCAATTTTCTGGTAAGTGTTAACTACTGTCTCTTCGATTTTCTTGTAGGTACCGACCACTTTGTCTTCAACCTTAGTCTTTTTTAATTTGTACTCACTCATTTTAATGATAATTTAATTGTTAATATTATTTTGACAATGCAAAATTATCACTAATGAAGATGCCGAATTTTCCACTTTTTCTTCTTAATTTGCCGATTTGACAGCAATTTAATTATATGAAAGAAATAAATCTGTTTAAAAACAAACTATAAAAACACTATCTTTGCGAAAAAAGTAAGTTATGGAAGAAATCATATTTGAATTAAGAGAAGGCGACGAATTTATCCCATTGATTGCCTTGTTAAAAGCTACAGGACTCGTAGATTCAGGAAGCATGGCACAAGAAGTTGTTACTGCAGGCCTTGTCAAACGCAACGGCGAGATAGAATTACGCAAACGCGCAAAAATAGTATCAGGCGACGTTATAGAATTTGAAGGCTGTTTGGTGAAAGTAGAAAATTGCTGAGACAAAAAGATGCTGAGACGTTGACATATCAGCATCCCAGCATCTTATAACCTTTGCATCATTTTTTACTTACGTTTATTTATAGTTGCCTTCATCCAGGAACCACTGCTTGTAAGTAACGTAATCTTCAGCATTTGTACGAGCCATCTGTCCTACAGCATCCGATGCGTCCTTTACTTTCTTTGCAGGAACTCCAGCATAAACTCCTGGTTCCAACACACTATTGCTCAGCACTACAGTTCCTGCAGCTATCACTGTATTATCAGGGATAATTGCATTGTCCATAACAACAGCACCCATTCCTACAAGAACATTATTACCAATTTTTGCACCATGGACTACTGCATTATGTCCAATAGATACGTCATCACCAATCTCACATACTGATTTCTGATATACTGTATGCAACACGGCTCCATCCTGCACATTGACTCTATTACCTATCTTTATTGTATTAACATCACCTCTCAGGACAGCGCCATACCAAATGCTGCAGTCATCACCTATCGTCACGTCACCGACAACAGCAGCAGTCTCTGCTATAAAACAATCATTTCCGATTTTAGGCACGAAACCATTTAATTCTTTAATCAAAGCCATAACAGTCTTGTTATATTTTTAGTTTTATATTTTGAGCATCTATTTTATCGCCGCATTCATGTTCAGTGCAGCCCAAGCCTGAGTCAGTCACCTTTCCTTCTAGATATGCAACAACAAGTTCGTCGACATTGCCAGAGCAACCTCTTATAACATCAATATTATGAGCGTGGAGTTTACTCTTAGCGCCTTCACCCATATTGCCGGCAAGCATCATGACAACACCTAATTTTTGCAAGTCGGCAGCTATACCAGATTTACAGCCACATCCCTGAGGCGATGCCAATGTCTCACGGCCTACTATTTTATTGTCTTCTATGGTAAAAATAGTGTAATGGTCACAATGTCCAAAATGATCATCAACACGTTCATCTCTTGTTGGAACAGCAATCTTTCTCATATCTGTGATTTAAAAATTATGTTTTGCAAAGATACTTATTTTATCATCAATTGAATAATTCACACTCAACTATTTCTTCATCCGACTTCACATTTACAGGTAGCACTTTAATAGGATAGCCTCCACTGGCCTGATAAAGTTTGTTTGCACTTACTCCGTTAGGGAATGTAGCAGTTGCTATCACTTCATCATTCTTTTTGAAATTTATTACAGTATTAGACAATGGAGCTTTCTGAGGAAACAATATCACATAAGTATCATATAAAGTATTCCTGATCATTATATTACCCCTATCATATTGTTCCATAATAGAAGCTTTATTATATGTATATCCAGAACTTCCCGTATAATCACTATCTGTTATTCCACTATAGTACAACTTTATCTTATTGTTACAATCAGCATATTCAATATAGACAGGTCCCTCGCCCAGCTGTGACAAATCAAATCTGGCAACAGATGTCATAGGTACCAATTCTGTATGCGAAAAGGCATAAGACAATTTGTCTATTTTATTAAAAGCTACGTTCTTGGCTCCTGCAACAAAATATTTCCCGAAATCATCTTTCAACCCACTTTGGTCATAAATAGAGAATTCTATCCGCTCATCATCATAATATCTCCAAGTCCCTAGATAATATAAATCCCTATACATAACATCAGGCAGTGATAATGCTTTATAAGCACATCCAAACGAAGCCCTTTCAAGTCCTATATCGGAATGATATCTCATTTCAAATATTGCAACAGTAGTATCAACGCCATCTGACATCATATACATCCTATCATCCAACTGCCATACTATATTTCCCATATTATCAACTGCCGTCTTACTTGCATCCGAGCCTAGATCTCCTTGCATGTCAATTTTATAAACTGAATTATTCTCAGCGTTTTCCTTCTTACTGCATTGTAAAAACATTACAAGAGCAAACATCATCAAAGACATTTTCACAATACTATTCATACTTCTTCTCCTTTCTTATCATTACATAAGCCAAAGCCATTGTTATAAGTACAGTCATCCCGCCTCCCACTGGCACACTTTCAGGTGAAAGAGGATTGATCATAGCAGAGCCTGAATAGTTGATTGCAGCATTTGATCTTGATTCATCAAACACATAAGTTGATTTAAAGAAGCCGTCAGTTTGAGACCTCAATTCTGGCGCCTTAGCGCACAGCAATAGCAATACGAAGAAAAGAATAATTTTTTTCATTTTTCTTGGTTTTTGGGTTAATAATATTAAAGTTCATCTATAGTAGACATCTACTATTTATGCGTGCAAAATTATATCATATAATGCTAAAGTCAGTCATTAGACATGCATTATTTTAACCAAAAAATTGAACAAAACAGAAAAAACAGGATTTTAACATTTATATGTTAAAACGCATTAACATATTGAGTCATATAACATTATTTCAGAGGGTGATTTGCCCGAAAAATACAGTTTTCTCATTTCCACCATATAAGGTTCAACATAAGAAAAGAAATATTTCAAGCCTTTACACAACGAATTAAGACGTTTCTCATTGGATGATGTAGAATCAAATCTATGTTTTGGGCATTCACCATGACATACGGAGAAAAACCTGCACCGCAGACATTCGTCAGGAAGCATATTCCTCTTGTTTATACCGAATTCTATCATTTTATTTGAGGCTACTATTTCTCCCAACGATGACTCATTAATATTACCTAATTTGTATTGAGGATAAACGAAATGATCGCAGGGATATACATCGCCATTATGTTCCACTACAGCATTTGCTCCACAAGTCTCCGAATACACACATGTACCTGGATTATGGCCGCAATAATTAGCCAAAGTCGAATCAAAGAGATTTACAAAATAATTACCGACATCATTTTTCACCCAAGCATCGAAAATGTCACACATAAATTTCCCATATTCCACGGCATCAACCGACCACGGAGCAACAACAGACCCTTTTGAAGACGGAGAGCATATGCTGCCATTTGACATGTCGACATATTCCAACACTGGCATAAACTGCATATAATGACTTCCTATTCTTTTCAGAAAATCATATACCTCAAGTCCTCTACCCTCACCTGCCTTATTTATTGTTGTCATAGTATTGAAATCAACGCCATAACGATGCAATAATTCCACACCTCGCATCACCTTGTTAAAAGTAGGGTAACCGCCTTTATCTTTTCTATATCCATCATGAATATGCTGAGGCCCATCGATAGAAACACCTACTAGAAAATTGTTATCATGAAAGAAGTTTGCAAAATCTGGAGTCATCAATGTAGCATTTGTCTGTATCGTATTGAAGACATTCTTTTTGCCTTTATATTTATTTTGCAGTTCAACGATACGTTTCAAATAATCCAATCCTAAAAGCAAGGGTTCACCTCCATGCCAGTCGAATGTTATCTCCTCACTGTCATTAGTTTCAAGATACTCCTTTATTGTTTTTTCTAAAATCTCATAAGGCATAACGCTTTCTTTTCCGTACATCTTCGCCTTATCAAGATAATAACAATAAGAACATTTGAGATTACATGCTGAACCAATAGGTTTGAACATCAGATTAAACCTCAACGTTTGTGTAATTCTACATGCATCAGAGAGAGTAAGAGTATTTTTCAAGACCTCACCAATCATTATTGAAACTTAAACAATTCCGAATCCGTCCTTGAAACATTCATCAGCGAATCAAACTCAGCCACCATTTCAGGATATTGGCCAGCCAAGTCATTTTGTTCCGAGGCATCTGTTGCAAGATTATACAGTTCTATCTTTCCATCATTATGCACATCATACTTGACTGCTTTCCAGTCGCCTTTTCTTATTGCTTGACGACCATTATTTTCATGGAATTCCCAATATAAGTAATCATGGATGCCTTGTCTGCCATGTCCAGTCAACACAGGAAGATACGATATGCCATCGACATTTTCAGGCACATCAGCACCGATAACATCAGCTATTGTAGGCATAAAATCCCAAAAAGCAGATATATGTTCAGACCTTGTATTTTCCTTAATCACATTATTCCACCTCACTATAAATGGAACTCTTATACCGCCTTCATATAAATCGCGCTTGTAGCCACGGAGTTCTGCATTACTATCAAAGAAATCAGGATCGGCTCCACCTTCGAGATGAGGGCCATTGTCGGAGGTAAAAACTATTATTGTATTATCAGCAATGCCAAGGCTATCCAATGTAGAACATATATCGCCCACTTGTCTGTCAAGTATCGACACCATTGCAGCAAAAGCCGCATGAGTATATTGTTGGGAGCCATATCCTCCATTTTTATAATACATACCTTCGTCACAGCCAACATATGCTTTTTCTTTTTCAAGAGCCTCATTACCAACAAAAGGCAATAGTTCTTTTGCAGGAACTTTAAGTTCGGCATGAGGTATTACAGATGTATACCACATAAAGAAGGTGGTGTCTTTATTATCCTTTATAAAATCAATAGCTTCTTTATGAATCAAATAAGGGGCATAATCATTTTCATTTTTCCCTTCATTACCCATCAGCATCACTTTCTCGTCATTATGCCACAAATGATACGGATAATAGTTATGAGCCTGTCGTTGGCAATTATATCCAAAGAACTCGTCTACATTTTGGTTTTCAGGAGCACCTTCTGTTTGAGGAGCACCAAGCCCCCACTTACCGAACACAGAAGTCTTATACCCATTATCCTTCAACATTTTAAAGATAGTATATGTTTCTGATGGCAAGGGATGCTGTCCTTCAACTGGCAGTTCCTTGTTACCTCTGATAACAGTATGACCAGTATGCTGACCTGTTATAAGACAGCTTCTTGAAGGAGCACTCACGGAAGATCCAGAATAATGCTGAGTAAAGAGCATCCCTTGTGATGCGAGTTTATCAATATTAGGAGTAGAGAACTTCGTCTGTCCCATACATGATAGATCTGCATAACCAAGATCATCAGCCAAGATAAAAATAACATTAGGTTTATCTGATTTATCCTTATCATGCTGAAGCGACTCAACAAGCGTGATTGTAGCTATTGTAGGAACACATGATGACAACGTCATTGCCGTCAATGCAATGGGAGAAAGTTTCAGAAGTTTTTTTCTACTTTTGTAATTCATATACATTCAAGCTATTTTTTACAAAGATAAATATTTTATCAAAAGAATCTCATCATCATTTATAAATCGATAAGCATAATCATAAACCACCCTATACTCCTCGCTTCTTTTCGTCTTGTAAATCGCTGTTATCAGATCGAAATTGAAAGCTTCATCTATAAGTATCTGTTTCGCCACTATCGATCTATTATTACTCAACGACCTAAGTATTTCTCTATTACGCAACAATATCGCATTGACATCCTTAATAAGCATTTCAGCATCTTTCCTATTCTTATAATGGTGGTTGTTACGGCAAATATCGTCACAGAATCTTTTATCAGAGCGACCCTGCAAAACTTCACCGCAGAACAGACAGTTTTTTCTTTCCTCCATCACTTCAGTTTGAAAAGACGTACTCGATGATATTAGCTCCCATTTTAAGAGCTTTAATACGTGTCTCTTCAGAGTCGTAATGAACCCTTTGGTCCTCCCATCCATCACCAAGGTCACATTCGTATGTAAGCAGACATACTATTCTTTCTTCATATATCAACACAAACGCTTGAGGCGCCTTATTGTCATGTTCATGTATTTTAGGCAATCCATCTGGAAACGAATATGGCTTTTGGAAAACAGGATGTGAATAAGGCAGTTCAACCCACTGCAGCTCTGGGAAAACCTTCTGCATTTGACTCATCGCAAAATCCTTAATTCCATAATTATCATCTATGTGAAGGAAGCCTCCTGCAATCAGATAATTTCTGATATTCTCAGCTTCACTATCATTAAAGACCACATTGCCATGGCCTGTCATATGGACAAAAGGGTAATTGAAAATATCTGGACTGCCTGCATCGACTGTTGCGATATTGGTGCTTATATCTGTATTTATAGATTGGTTACAGAACTTTACCAAATTTGGCAGAGATGTAGGGTTGGAATACCAATCCCCTCCACCTCTATATTTCAGCAATGCTATCTGTGTCTTTTGCGCAAACACACTATAAGACATCAGCATAAAAATCAAAACAAGTATTTTTTTCATAAATCAGGTTTAAGGTTTCAGTTTCAAATCATTTCATCTGGTTAATCAGTTGTATTGTATGGCAAGCCACAATAGCAGCCGTCTCTGTTCTAAGGCGAGCTTCACCAAGACTTACAGGAATGAATCCGTTTTCTTTCGCGAGCACAACTTCCTCTTTGCTAAAGTCACCTTCTGGTCCTATCAATACGACAACGTTTTCACCTTTTTTGTATAGGTCGCAAAGCTGTTCTTTCACGTCATCATCAATCCATGCAATAAATTTCTGTCCTTCGAAATCCTGTTTAACCAACTTATCGAAAGGCACCATTTCTTCTATCACTGGCATTTTTGACTTGACGGATTGCTTCATTGCCGACACCACTATTTTCTTGAAACGTTCTACGTTAGCGACGCGACGTTCTGAGTGGTATGATGCAAAAAGTTTCACCTCATCAATTCCTATTTCTGTGGCTTTCTCGAGGAACCATTCCGTTCTCTCATTGAGTTTAGTAGGAGCTATCGCGATAGAAAGTTTAAAGTCTCTAATGTCATAACCGTTTCTTTGGTTAGACAGATCAGCCATAGCTCTTTTAGGATGAGCGTCGATGAGTTCAGCATCAAACAAAGAACCATTTCCATTGGTGACGCAGAAACAATCTCCCTCCTTCATGCGAAGCACCTTAACTATATGCTTAGATTCTTCTTCAGGAAAGGAGATTATTCCTATTTGTGCGTCAGGCAGATAAAAGACATTCATCTTTTTATGTTTTATTACATTTTATTTGGCATTGAAATTCCCAACAGGCCAGAAGCATTACGGAGCAGTCTCGCTGTCATGTCTGCCAATTGAAGTCTAAACTCTCTACGTTTGACGTCATCTTCTTTCATAATGCTACATTCTTGATAGAACTGGTTGAAGTCTTTTGCCAAGTCATAGATATAGTTAGCTATCATAGCTGGGCTTCTATTGATAGCAGCCTGTTCTAATACTGAAGGCCAGTTATATATGTTAACCAGCAACATTTTTTCTTTAGGCTGCAAGTCGTCAACAGGGATTTCTTCTCCGAATGTAATGCCGTTTTCCAAGGCTTTACGAATCACTGAGCTAATACGAGCATGTGTATATTGAATGAACGACGCAGTATTGCCGTTGAAGTCGATAGATTCTTGAGGATCGAAGAGCATTGTCTTCTTAGGGTCAACTTTAAGTATGAAATATTTCAAAGCTCCAATACCAATCATATCATACAATTTGTTTGACTCTTCTTCGCTAAGTCCGTGAGCTTTGCCGAGTTCTTCTGATACAGCCTTAGCAGTTCTTACCATTTCATCCATCAAGTCATCTGCGTCAACCACTGTACCTTCACGAGATTTCATCTTACCATTTGGCAATTCAACCATACCGTATGAAAGATGTTCGATATCGTTACCCCATTCACGGCCTAATCTGACGAGGACACGTTTTAACACATCAAAGTGATAATTTTGTTCATTACCTACGACGTAAATCAATTTCTTAGGCTGATATTCTTCATAACGCAACTGAGCTGTACCCAAATCCTGAGTCATATATACTGATGTTCCATCTTTACGGAGCAAGAGTTTTTCATCAAGACCTTCGTTTCTCAAGTCACACCATACAGAGCCATCTGGTCTTCTATACAAGACTTCACTGTCAAGGCCTTCATTTACGAGTTCCTTGCCAAGGAGATATGTCTGTGATTCATAATAAATCTTTTCAAATGATACGCCGAGACGATCGTAAGTCACATCGAATCCATCATAAACCCATTGGTTCATTGTTTCCCACAACTGACGAATATCCTTATCGCCCGCTTCCCATTTTCTAAGCATCTCACGTGTCTCTTGCATCAAAGTCGAGTTTTCTTCAGCTGTTGCCTTTGCCTTATCTTTTTCTTCATCGCCAAGCTCATCATAATTTGATGGAAGCAACTGTTTCACCTCTTCCTTATAGTGTTTATCAAACAAGACGTAGAAGTCACCAATCAAGTGGTCGCCTTTTTTACCTGTTGATTCAGGAGTACAGCCATCACCCCACTTTTGCCATGCTATCATACTTTTGCAGATATGAATACCTCTATCGTTAACAAGATTAACACGAACGACATTTTCACCGTTAGCTCTTAAAATTTCAGATACGCTCCATCCGAGCAAGTTGTTACGTATATGTCCAAGGTGCAATGGTTTGTTGGTATTAGGAGACGAGTATTCAACAACTATAGGATTACCTTGTACTTCTTTTCTTCCGAACAATTCCTTTTGATGATTCTCAGCAAAGAATGAAAGCCAATAGTTATCAGATACCAAAAGGTTAAGGAATCCTTTAACCACATTGTATTTTGATACAATATCACTCTGAGCCACTATTTCTTTTCCAAGTTCATCAGCCATGACTTCTGGAGATTTCTTTGAGATTTTCACAAATGGGAAAACCACAATAGTCACATCACCTTCGAACTCAGAGCGAGTCTTCTGAAAATTAACTTGTTGTACAGGTGGTTCCTGTCCATATAACTTTGTAAAAGCATCGACAAAAAGTTGTCTTAAAATTCCTTCTAACATATTAGTCCTATTTAATTTTGAGGCACAAAGATAACAAAAATAACGGTAATTTTAT
The DNA here is from genome assembly GCA_017561025.1 of Bacteroidales bacterium. GTDB lineage: Bacteria > Bacteroidota > Bacteroidia > Bacteroidales > F082 > Limimorpha. Next base: position 10,490 of record JAFZDU010000114.1, read on the forward strand.
TGATTATTAAAAAATAAAGTCTTGAACAAACTATAACTAAAAGGGAACACCACCACTTCTTCCATATATGGTTTCGGATAGCAATCCAAGATTTCTCCAGGAATCAGTGCGAAAACATTACCCACCACATATATCCTAGAGTTTTCGACATATGCCTTCAAAAATTCATACGTGTATTCAAAATCCTGAGCTTCACCATATTCAGACAACATTTCCTGCATTATGCTATCTTTAATCTCTTGCCCTCTTTGTTTAATTGCATTATCCGCAAATTGCGTATCACACACCTGTGACACAAGCAACCTTCCTGCTATACATCCAAGCATTTTCAAGTCGAAGCCCACATCCTTGAATCTCATAGATTCCAGAAAAGGCTTGCCACTGAACAGACATCCCATGCCATGAGCCGCAAGCGCAGTCATAGAGTTACCAAGTTCCTTATTATAACAAGCATCCATCAATCTCTCGCCATAATGTTCATCTGTCGGTGCAGTGAAATATGTATTCATAAAACTTTTCACCAAAGAATTCCCAATACCATAATAAAAAGAAGACCTTACGCTATTCCAATTGTCTCCTGTAAACTTAAAGGTACCATCACCGACTAGAACCATTTGATTTACGCCTGAAGATACTCCTCCCATCACAGTCTGCATCCCGACTTGAAGCAGCCATGAACCACCCATCGTATACTCGGTCAAAAAGCCCTTTGCAAATCCAACTCCGAACAACAACCCGGCTTCTCCCCACGAGTCGATATTATTGGCATTTAACAGTACATTAACCGCACCTCCAACAAGACCAAATGCAAGACCTTCTACTGTTTCTCCCGTCGGATCATTATATTTCAATGGGTTGTTCAAACAATAGCTGTATCTATTGAAATTCTGGGCTAGTTGAGGAATCTGTATGTTATTATCAGGACTCAACATCATAGACATCTTAGAATCATACATTCTACCGTTCATGTTAATAAGTCCAAACTCCGGAATATGCTCATGCCCCGTAAAACCTCTGTCAAACATCAACGACTTTTCCACACCACTATAACCCCAATCATTTGGATTTCTAAGATTACCCCACACGTCAAAGCTGCGTTCTTGAACAACGAAGCCATCCTCGTCAGTTATGGCATTCCATGATCCAATATTATCTTTATGAATGTAATAAAAAGACTTATGTCCTTTGTCATCCGTAACACAAACTGCAAACACACCATCCGGACCATTCACAAATGTATATGACTTTTGTAAACCTTCTTCTTCCACAAACTCACAATCACCAACATACGTTTTGGCACGAACAACACCATCTGCTTTAGACTTCATATAAACTCTATTATTGTCATATCCATAAAATATCTCCAACATATCTTCATCTTTATCAATAGACAATACATTGTCAAACGAAGAATAGCGAATATCCTGCTGAAAGCCCAAAACCAACTCTGCATCATCAGTCTTTGCTTTGACAATTGCATTAGGTTTTGAACTATCATATGCCGCTGAATACAGCACCCTAACATCATCCACTTCTTTCTCACAAATATTACCATAATTATCGTATATCGTCCTACCACTATCCCATCCATTCAATCTTGTTTTGACCAATCGGTCCAGATTGTCATATTCAAACTCTTCAACAAGCCTTCCGTGAGCCGAATTCGATCTAAGTATCACATTCCCATAACTATCATAAACATATTTCAAATCCATAATCACCTCATTCATGCCCATAGCATATATATTATCCACCAGAAAAGTCTTAGGATTATATTTGTATGACGTTTTTACACCATTACCATAACAGCATTCAGTTATGTTACCATTGGAATTCGTCCCCTTTGTTTTCCATAATAGTTCATCAGTGTCAGCATCCCTAATTTCTTTTTCAAAACCAGAATTCGAATATATTTTTGAAATACTCAAACCTGAAGGATACATTATTGACGACACTCTATTTGCAGCATCATAAGCATATGATGTATTATAGCACACACCATTTATTGTCTCAGCAACGTGTATCAGCCTTAATTTTTCATCATACTCATAAGCCACCTGATGATTATCGGAAGTGACTATTTTTTTCAACAATCCTTTTTTGCCTTTAGCATTATCATAGCACCACCGCACCGACAACTCTCTTCTTGATTTTCCATCTATATCATGCCTGCCTATCATTCTTCCAGAAGCATCGTATTTGAATTCCATGACACCATTGTTAGGTGTTGTTATTTTCATAATATCACCAAAAGCATCATATTCATATAGTACATCACCATAATTCGGATCTCGCAAGGACTTTCTATTTCTGCAATTATCGTATGTAACAGACACTTTGGTTTTAACATCCTTACCTATCTGCGCAGATTTAATCAGGCCATCACTATAATATTCATATTCCACCTTATTCCCGTCAGTATCTTCCGTTGTCACAAGCCAATCCATTACGTTATACGTATCTTTCTTGTAACGAACACTTCCATCGTATGACAAAGTTTCCACAATTACATCATTACCATTATACGATATTTTGTTTTCAAGTCCATGCGGATAACTTACACTGACAATCCTATTATACTCATCATATACATTTACCACGTACAATATTTCATCATTTTCGTAATATGGCAAACTTGTTTTTACAACATTACCGAAGTCGTCATATAATTTATCAACAAAAACAGCATTCCCGTTTATATCATAGGTAAGCCTTCTCAACTCCATTCCCGATTTATGATAAAAGACCAAAGTTTCAGCATTGCCAGAACTTTTCTCCCAGCAATAATACGAAGCTCCTTCAGGTGCACAATCATGATTCAAAGACCATCGTATAGCCTTTGCGTTCTGTGTGCCATCCGGCAAAGTAACAACATCATCGACACCTGTAGGATTGATATCACTTACAGTTTCAAAACCATTATAATCCAATGTCGACTTCAACAGCCCATAATTCTCATCATACTTGCAGTTCACATCCACATCCAACTCATTAGTTGTCCTAACTTTATAACGATATGACTCATCATATTTATAAGCCACAGTCTTCGTATGCTCTACAGATGGTGAAGACATCGTTTTTCTAACCACATTGCCAACTTTATCATAAACATATTCTATTGTCATTAGCAACGGATCGGAATAATCATCTTTCAGATTAGGCAATTTTATCTCTTTAACAACATTAGTAGGAATATTTTCATCATACGAAAACACATTCGTAGTGCCCACCAGTTCATTATTTCTATCGTAAGAGCTTTTATACACTGCCTTAGGACGATTGATTATCCAGTTACTAATATCATTATCATATACTGTATATGTCTCAGACACATACTTGCAATCATAAGGAGTTACTGCAGATATATTATCTGTAATTCCCATTGCATTTCCCGCAGCACTTACGACATTTTCATACATGCCATTATTCTGAATATCTGTATCGAAAATTTCTTGTGTAATTGTAAACCGCTCTATATCTCCTTTTCGGTCAAAATTATACTCAAGTTCATAATCCATTGTTTTATGAGGATATATTACTTTATTATTTGATGCACACACATATTTGTCGAAGACCAACATCTTCTCTTTAAGAATCTTGTTTTCTCCATAATAGACTCTGACAACTGATGGCATATTAAGAGAATATTCCTTCATCACATTGTAATCAAAGCTCTGCTCCTGTTTTTGAATCAGATTACCATTGACATAGTTACGTGAAGTAACTTTTTCAAAACCTATAAACCCATGTCCTTTTGCATGAATCAGGGCATTATGGTATTTATATTCCGAGACCACAGACGTTCCATTCACATTATATATAGTATCAGACCTCAGAGCTGAAATAGGGACAGAGCTTTTCCTGATATCATAAGCCGCAAGTTTATTGTCACAGGTGTAGAACTGATTATCTTTATTACACTTTTTATGCATCAAGTAATCATATGAAAAGCCTCTCGAATTACCCATTCCATCAACAATTCGCTCAACACCATAATAAGACGAATTAGGATATAATGACGTAAGATATGCCTTTTGCGAACTCAATGGCGAAGGTGGAAGGCACGACAGAACAGACACATTTTCTTGCGCCAGGAATCTTCCTATATGAATCGTCTGATGAGAATAATTGATTGGCATATAATACCTTTTTTCATATGCAAATCCGATAGCGTTATCAGATTTAACATATGGCATCAGGCCCAGTTCAAGATAATAATTACCCGCCATATTTCTAAACACGCCTACATCCGAAACACCATCTCCATCAAAATCGGCCGTCCTGATTGTAACATTTGGCTTACCTAATTCCTTTAATGAATATTGGTACTTATCCTTATTGCCCAAGACCACCGAACTTAATAAATATGTGCTGTTACACGACAAAGGTTCTGCAAAATTATTACCTTTTGAGAATGCAATATTCCAATATGTCTTTGGATCATAATAAAGCATATCTATTTTACCATCACCATTGAAATCATTAGGAAATGGATATATATCTTTCGTCATGCACGTACCATGAGAATACAGATACATATTTGCAGTAGTGCTGAATTTATATATCTTGTATCCGTCATGCGTCAATGCCAATATATCAAGCATGCCGTCACCGCTAATATCCATTGCAATATAGTTGATGTCTTCACCATTTATTGCCTCACTACCTTCTATTGTCCGTTCCAAAATATTTCCATTCTCATAATATACATACGAAGCCAAATTGTCATTATCACTTCCATTATAAGCATCCAAAACAATGACATCGTTCCTATCATTATGCATAAAACGTCCAGCCAGCAAAACAATATTTTTCTCGTACTTAAAAGTTTTCTTTTTAACAAAACCCCCTTTTTCCAGGATATAGAAATGTGCGTTAACCTGCATTCCTTCATAATTCTGAGCATTATAATCTATTTCATATGGTATGATATCATCAACACCATCGCCATTCAAATCAACAATATATATCCATTCCAGATTTTTTGAAAGCTTAAGTTTAGTCATGGGTTTTTCCTGAAAGCCACCATCGCCATTATTCAGATACACCTCTGCTTCGATATCGTCAGGATATGTATTCTGAATTTTATATGGTACCATCAACACATCCGAAAAACCATCTCCATTAAAATCACCTACAAATGGCACTTTGCTAAACACATTTTTATCAAGCTGATACATTTGAAAACTTGACGATGATGGATAGTGTTTCTTTTCATCATTCCATATTATCCTTGTAGGATTGATTTTATCCTCTCCAACATTAAGTGTTATAGATTTAAGCCTATAGTGTATAAAATAACTTCTTCCATACATGCCTGGCTTATGATAGTCCAAAGAATAATCATAGACAATCTTTCCTGTATAGTTATTGGTAACCTTAACATTTTTCAGAATTCTCTTGCTAAGCATTTTATTGCCGTTTACATATACAAAAATTACATCATCATTTTTATTTTCATAATGAAATGAAACCCTATATGCAGGAGCAACATTAGCCTTATCATTTAATGTATATTCTATGTTGTTAATATAAATCTCACCATTCTCATTGTTTTTATCATAACTGAAAAGTATTGCATTGCCATTTCTATCGGAAATCTTACTCAACATCCATTTGATTACTATATCATTATCTTTCATAGCTTCTATTTTAGAATCGAAAGTGTTGCCATATTCCCATATAGTACCGTCGCTTTTCCATACAGTAAAACTATGCGGACTCTTCCTGTTTATAGCATGAGCCACTATTTTGTCAAAATTATCTATCTCCGTCTTATACTCAGACTTATCTTCTCCATATTTACCGCCAACAAGCATCAGACGTTGTCCGTCCAGAGCAAATCTGTCATTTACAAAATTCACGTCTGTAACATTTCCATCATGATACACAGTCTGTCCAACACGTTCTATGGACGATAGTCCTGAAACTTCCCAAGCCCATCCCATAATTCCATTAGCGCTTTGACTATTATACACAAAAGAAAGACTCGGCGTCATATTACCTATGGCATCGGGAAGTTTCATATCCACAGAATATACAGCTGCACCTGTATTACTAATATTAAAAGAACTTGGCAATGAGCCAACCACACCATCGCTCATACCAGCTTCTCCACAATAATAGCCATCTGTAGGCGGGAACACTGAATACCTATCTATCTCAAGAGACAAGCTATTCATCTTATCCGGCTTATATTCAAACCCAGGAAGCAGTTTTATAGAACTTGTCGCCTGACAGGCATAAGACTTGGCATCATCTAAAGCGGTATTCAACTCAATATGCGTTTGCTGATAAATATCTTGCGCAAAGACATCGATCACACAAAACATAATCGTCATAATTATATATATCTTGCTTTTCATAATCATATATTTAAAGTTTTACCACAACACAATTATAAGAACACTTACCCTTAACTATTCGCAACAGGTATACACCTGACGGATTATCAGCTATATCAATCTTATGATCATTTGATAGCACTCCTTCTTCCACAAGAATTCCTAAAGAATCATATATCCAATACTTTGCAACACCTATCGCAGAGTTATCTTCTATAATCTTCACATTAAATAAACCTTCATTAGGATTTGGATAAACCAACAAATCATCACTGTTATTCTTTTCCAAAATTTCTGTTGTAACAATATCTCTTGTCGCTTCTTTAAATTCAAAGCCACAATCACCCACAAACATCTCGGTCCTATTTCCAGATTTGTCATATCTGAAATTCAGACAATGTTGAGCATTTATAATCATGGGGAAAACAAGAGACATCAACAGAAATATAAACCTATATTCCCATTTCATAGCCCTGATTTATTTAAATTATTTAGATTGCAATGTCTCTATTATCTTTTGTTGATTCTCTATCAACTTATGCAGTTCTATGGTATATAACGTCAGTTCTTCTATTTTCTTCAGAAGAAGTCCATCCATTTCAACCATACCATATCCGTTGTTAATTATATCTTTTTCAGAAGGCATGTCAGGCAAATGTCCGTTTGCATTGATATAATATTCCAAATCGGAAATAGATTTCAAGTCATAATCATCATAAAAGACGTAATCATGCCATTCTGTAACTTCTTTTACAAGAACCTCCGATGTAAGTATTCCATCCCTCACCGATAGTTTTGCATTGATGTCAACATCAGCAGCTTCAAGAACTATCTTGTCATTTTGCGACATAAACGACATTCCTTCTTCCCTGCTGACTACAATCTTATGCTTGTCATCATAAATCTGGAAATAAGCTTTCTTTGAACTATTAACAGGTTCTAGAATAATCCCAGCATCTTCATTGTCATCTGATTTAATATGCAGTTTAGACTCCGGATTGGTAACATTTCCTATACCAACCTTACCTGTTGAATTAAATCCTGATGAATTGCTGATGAATAATGTTGGCGCACTGCTATTGAATCCGACCATCAGGCTATTGGGAATACTATTAATCAATGCTTTTGTATCCACATTAGCAGTACCAGAACCAATTGCTATTGCATTAGTAGCACGAGCCTTAACATACTTACCCATTGCCATCGCTGAAGATGCATTAGCTTTAGCGTAATACCCCACAGAGAAAGAAAAAGTACCTGTCGCTTCACAACTAGCACCTATAGTAGCTGAATAATTTCCTGTAACTATGTTCTGGTTAGATCCTGATGCCGGACCACATAAATCGCAGCCGCCTTTTTCTTGCGCTTTCATTATAGCTGTATTAAAAAACAACGCCATCGAAAGCATTATTAAAAAATTATTTTTTGGTCTCATAAATATTGGTTTTAATTTGGTTTCTATTTTATTTTTTTACAAACTTTTCTGTTAACTCATATCGTCCATCTATTAGCAAACTATAGAAATACGTTCCTTCAGACAAGGACGACACATCTAAAGTTAAGGTATTCCCATTTATAAATACTTCCTTATCCAAGTATCTTCTTCCAATCATATCAACTATTGTAACAGTAACATTACTACCATGCATATTTCCAACATTGACATTCAGGATAGAAGATACAGGATTAGGATAAATCACTGGCTCAAAATCTTCTCCACTCACACTAACATCTGTTATGATTTCAAAATCCTCACTTTTCAATTTATATATCATTGATACATAATGACTGTTATAGTCCAAATAAACATGAATTAAACAACCTTCATCATTTGTCGGCTGAATGTAAAATATATTAGCATAGACCCCCAATTCAAAATCTTTTCGCCCCAACAAATCGAGTTTATCATTAATCAAGAATACTGTAGCTGTATTTGGATAAGACTCAAAAACGTTACCGTTTTGCCAAAATGTCGAGACATAGATCTTGTCAGGATTAATACAGGCCATGCTTCTATATTGGGAAACATGATCAGTAGTATCAACCCTTTCAAAACTAAGAGTTTCTATAACATTCATTTCTGTATCCTTTTTAACAACTAAAGGATACCAATCGTTTGTACCAGATGTACGTGCCGATTTAGCAGACATCAAAAAGTGATGTTCATCATACCAATAATCCACGCAAACATTTAATGGCAGTATACATTCATGATAATTATTCATATTATCTATTGTTGACGTTGAAATATAATTCAAATCATCATCTATATAGCTTACAGTCTCAGCTCCTGAGGCATGCATGCCATCGCTAAACATTGCATAATAGTCGGTATTCGGGACTTCTATAAAACTCGTGATATTAGAATGATATGATGGATTTTCAAGACAGGTTTGTTTCAACAGATTACAATCCAAACCAAACTTATAAAAAGACATGTCATATCTTATTATCGTATAATCCGGTATTGAATCTGTCACTTTGCTTACCATAACGATTTCATTGTCATCATTCACTAATGCTTGTGCTGACATCCCGTATGATATGTATGGGTGCTCTACTTTAATTTTATTTTCGGCTATCACATCTAATTGCGGATTCAAAACTGCCACCCATAAATATTCATATATTTCAGGAATCTGGTTGTCGCTGTATAAGGCAGCGACAAACGCATTGCCATCACCTAAACCTACAGCAGTGACAAACGAACCTTTCTTATAACCGTTTTCAATTACTTTTTCTGTATAATTTCCATTTTCATCTATACATAAAACCAAAGGATATTGTACATCTGAAATGAAGTCACACATCGCACCAAGAACATAATTATATCGAGATGACATATCTCCTGCTATGAAATTTGCATATTCGTTCTCATCACATGAATATTCTATCGACCATTGTTGAGAATTAGCAATATTCATCAATAGCAACATTGACAACATTATGAAAAATCGTTTCATGGCAATTTCAATTAATTAGTTAATAAATCTTTTTTACTTCCGAATTCATCATCACGAACACTATAAGTAGAGCCATAGAAAATATAATTATGATGATTGTATATCACATCTCCAGGGCTACCGCCTTTATCACCATCAATATTAATTTCCATAAACACGACATCGTCTGTCAACATTGACGAATACACAGGATCATTAGGCACGAGTTCCTTAATCACTTTCAGTTCATTATAAAAATACTTATTAAGCTCATTGCCATCCAAGAACAGTTCTTCATAGCTGCAGTTCTTTTTATAAAAGATATAGTTCTCGCCTGTATTTTCATTTATATATTCATCACCAAGCAATGACACGTAGGCCATATTCACATATATATTCCTATGATTTGAAATACTTTGTGGTTTATATCCATAATAATAGTTTATTGTATCCTCGAGCAGTTCGGCAGCATCCATTAATATATATTGATCATCACATGAACCACCCAACTCTCCATAGAACCAACATTCTTCATAATCGAACGGACCATAAAGTACAGGTTTGTATTCTATTTGATGGCAATCCGTTTTACCTGTTACTGCAACAACATTCAGATTCAATTTGCCTGAGCGAGTTTCTTCTTTAGTGACAAAAAGCGACATCAATGCTTTATTGTTAGTAAAACCATCATTACGATATTTCTCTCTCACCTCTGAAATCATTTTATCATATAAGTCATTTACGTCTTTCATTGACAGCATATTATCATTGACTTCTATTTCAAAAGACAATTCATGAATCTTTTTATCAATATAAATTTCATCGGGAGAAGCGTATGTAATATTAAAAAGAGACTCTATATTCCACACTGCACTATCAGCATTAATATATGTATCGTCTCTAAATTGGCCATATTTGACCTCTTTCAATTGATTTTCAAACCTCTTGATTCTTTGGACAACAAGATCTGTTTGGGCATCATAAACTAACAGTTCTTTTTCGTTATTTTCAACAGATGGTTCTGTAAGTTTATCTTTCTTACATGACACAAGCACTGATGCCAACAATGCAACACCTATTGTAATTACAACAATCTGATTAATGATAATTCGTTTCATAAAAATAATTTTTGGTTAAATTAATTGGTTTTGTTCTCTATTCTATTTATAAAAAGCTACAACACTATCATAATCAACACCTCCTCTCTGTTTTTTTCTATAAATTTAACGACACAAAGATAGTATAGCAAACAAGCTTTGTCAAGTATTTTTTTCTTAAAAAAAATTATGATTTTTTTCATTGTCGTAAAATATTTTTTTTATAATTTTGCACTTTGATGGCACGAAATAATACATTATCATTGAACAATAGAATCGAGGATTTACAATCAAGTAAATCTAGTTTTATGTTTCTTTTTTTGCTGACGGTTTTAAGCCGTCTTTTTTTTGTGCCTTTGGCAAGTTATCATTATTATTTAACACTAAATCATAAGCAACAATGTCTATTTCACTAAAAGATCGTAGTTTAATTTCCATTTATGACTACACACCGGAAGAAATTTGTCACATTCTTGACATAGCAGAAGACTTCGAAAAAAATCGTCTTCAAAATCTGTTAAACGGCAGAGTTATAGCTTCTTTGTTCTTTGAACCTTCAACAAGAACAAGACTCAGCTTCGAAACTGCCATTCAACTTTTAGGTGGAAATGTTATTGGTTTCAGCAGCACTGCCGGAACAAGTCTTTCAAAAGGCGAGTCATTGAAAGACACAATCATGATGGTTGCAAGTTATGCTGATCTCATCGTTATGCGTAATCCAGTCGACGGTTCAGCACGTTATGCATCAGAAGTATCAAAAGTGCCTATTATCAACGCTGGTGACGGTGCAAACCAACACCCAACACAATGTCTCCTCGACCTCTATTCAATCAGAAAGACTCAAGGCACTCTTGAAAACCTTGAAATCACAATGGTTGGTGACTTGAAATATGGACGTACTGTTCATAGCTTAGTTCAAGCAATGTGTAATTTCAAAGCCAAATTCAACTTCGTTTCTCCTGTTGAATTAAGAATGCCTTCTACAGTTATCCAATATATCAAAGATGCTGGTCTTGAATATACAGAATACACAGAACTCAACGATGTAATTCCTCATTCAGACATCATCTATATGACAAGAGTTCAACGCGAACGTTTCCCAGATCCATTGGAATACGAAAAAGTTAAAAACTCTTATATTTTACGTAACGAGATGCTTGAAAATTCTAAGCCTAATTGTCGTATACTCCACCCACTACCACGTGTTAACGAGATTCATACTGACGTTGATGCAAATCCTAAAGCTTACTATTTCCAACAAGCTCAAAATGGATTATTTGTTCGCCAAGCTTTGATAGCATCAATACTTGGTCTTAAATAATAATATTCATTAACAATTAGACTAGAATAATCATGGATAAAAGAAAAGAACTTATAGTATCAGCTATTGAAAACGGAACAGTTATCGACCATATTCCTGCAGATAAAGTTTTTGAAGTAATCAAAATTTTGGATCTCGAACATTCAAAGAATTCAGTTTATTTCGGAACAAACTTAGATAGCAAAAAATATGGTAAAAAGGGCATTATCAAGATTAGCGAAAAATACTTCGAACCAGAAGATATCAACAAAATAGCATTGGTTGCCCCAACAGCTTCTCTTATCGAAATTAAGGATTTTGAAGTTGTTAAGAAACATAGCATTGAAATTCCAAACCACATAGATGGTTTCGTAAAATGCTTCAACCCTAACTGCGTAACTAACAAAGAAAGTGTTCCAACAAAATTCTCAGTTTTAAAAGATGAAGATGGCAAAGTTAATTTAAGATGCCACTACTGCGAAAAGTACACAAGACAAAACAACATCGAGTTTATATAATAAAAAAGAAAGCTGGCGATTCGCCAGCTTTTTTTATGCCTGCGCTGCAGGTCCACCCATTGTAAATGGAGGCACTTTCTCGTTCACATCTTTAATTGTTCCATGTGTTGATTCATATTTGCTGATATTCTCAGCCAATGCCTTATAAAGTCTCTTTGCATTTTGAGGAGTCAAGATTATTCTTGATTTGACTTTTGCTTTTGGAGATGCTGGCATCAATTTAATAAAATCAACAATAAATTCTGTTGATGAGTGTGCTATCACAGCAAGGTTTGAATAGATACCTTCTGCTATTTCATCAGTTAATTCGATATTAATCTGATTCTTGTTGTTATTGTTTTCCATAATATAAGAGATTAATTTTTTTTTTACAAAGATAACAATTTTGTGCATAAAAAAAATAGGCCGGTTAAAAAACCGACCTATTTAAACATAAAACCCAATTACTCTGTTATGACAAAGTTTTCTTTTTCAATATTAGTGATTGGTTCATAATCTTCACGGTCACCAACGATTAAGTCGTTATATTCACGTAAACCTGTACCAGCAGGGATCTTATGACCAACAATAACATTTTCTTTCATACCTTCAAGAGTATCTGACTTAGCGTTGATAGCAGCCAATGTCAAAACTTTTGTTGTTTCTTGGAAGGATGCCGCAGAGATGAAGCTATCTGTTTGGAGAGCTGCTCTTGTAATACCTTGGAGCACTTGGTGTGCTGTTGCAGGTTGAGCATCACGTGCTTCAACGAGTTTCTTATCTCTACGTTTCAATGCTGAGTTTTCGTCACGGAGTTTTCTTACAGTAATCATCTGACCTTCTGTGAGGTTTTCTGAATCGCCATGGTCCGTTACGATAACCTTACCGAAGATTTCGTCATTGCATTCTTGGAATGTGAGTTTATTGACGAGTTCACCTTCGAGGAAACGTGTATCACCTGGATCATCGATTTCAACCTTACGCATCATTTGACGTACGATAACTTCGAAGTGTTTACCATTGATTGTTACACCTTGTGAACGATAAACTTCTTGGATTTCGTTAACGATAAATTCTTGAACTTTCATTGGACCTTCAATAGCAAGGATATTGGCAGGAGTGATAGCACCGTCTGACAATGGCTGACCTGCTTTCATAAAGTCGTTTTCTTGAGCAAGAATTTGTTTTGATGTAGGGATAAGATAACTCTTCTGTTCACCTGTTTTAGAAGTGATAACAACCTTACGGTTACCGCGGACGAGTTTCTTTTCGAATGATACAACGCCATCGATTTCAGAAACAACAGCTGGCTCTGATGAGTTACGAGCTTCGAACAATTCAGTAACACGTGGAAGACCACCGGTGATGTCGCCCAACTTACCAGTTGCACGAGGAATTTTAACGAGCATATCACCAGCTTTGATTTTTGCGCCATCTTCTACCATGATGTGAGCGCCGACAGGTAAGTCGTATGACTTGATGACTTCGCCATGTTTATCAACGATGGAGATAGAAGGATTCTTAGAATACTTACGACCTTCGATGATAACGCGTTCATTGTAGCCAGTTTGTTCGTCAGATTCATTACGGAATGTGACACCTTCAACGATATTTTCGTATTGTACTTTACCTTGATATTCAGAAAGGATCAAAGCATTGTATGGGTCCCATTCACAGATAAGATCACCTGGGTTAACTTCTGTATTAGGTTTGATATAGAGTTTAGAACCGTAGCGGATGTTTGCTGTTGTAAGAGCGACACCAGTTTTCTTGTCGACGATCTTCATTTCAGCTGAACGACCTACTACTACTTGATATTCTTTTTGTTGACCTGTTACAGGGTCTATTGAGTCTTCTCTATAATCAACAACACGAAGTTCATCGATTTCAAGGATACCATTATATTTAGCCTTGATTGATGAGTCGTCTGATGTTGTTGACGCTGTACCACCTTGGTGGAAAGTACGCAATGTCAACTGTGTACCAGGTTCACCGATTGATTGAGCTGCAATAACACCGACTGCTTCACCTCTTTGAACGAGTTTACCTGATGAAAGGTTACGTCCATAGCAGTTAGCACAAACACCACGTTTTGATTCACATGTCAATACAGAACGAATTTCTACGCTCTCGATTGGAGATTCTGTGATTCTCTTGGCGATGTCTTCTGTGATTTCCTGACCGCCATTGATGATTAACTCACCAGTTTGAGGGTGGAAGATATCGTGTAAAGCAACACGACCTAAGATTCTGTCATAGAGTGATTCGATAACTTCATCACCTCTACGTAATGCACTAATTGTCAAGCCACGGAGTGTACCACAATCTTTTTCATTGATGATAACATCGTGTGCTACGTCGACGAGACGACGTGTCAAGTAACCAGCGTCAGCAGTTTTCAACGCGGTATCAGCAAGACCCTTACGAGCACCGTGAGTTGAGATAAAGTACTCAAGAACAGAAAGACCTTCTTTAAAGTTAGACAAAATAGGGTTTTCGATAATTTCTGCACCACCGGCTGAAGAAGACTTTTGTGGTTTTGCCATAAGACCTCTCATACCGCAGAGCTGACGAATCTGTTCTTTTGAACCACGAGCACCTGAATCCAACATCATATATACAGGGTTGAATCCTTGGTCATCTTTTGGAAGGAGTGTCATAACTTCGTCTGTTAACTTTGTTACCACATGACCCCAAATGTCGATGATCTTGTTGTAACGTTCGTTTGAAGTGATGAAACCCATATTATATTCTTCACGGATAGCTGCAACTTCTTCATTAGCTTCTTGAATCAATTCCTCTTTTACATTAGGAACCAAAACATTGCCTAAATTGAATGAGAGACCGCCTCTGAAAGCCATTTCATAACCCATATTCTTGATAGCATCCAAGAATTTAGTTGTTGTAGCTGTACCGAGGAGTTTCACCATTGTACCGATGATATCACGTAAAGCTTTTTTGTTTAATAACTTATTGATGTATCCGAATTCTTTTGGAACAACCTCATTGAAAAGAACGCGACCTACTGTTGTTTCTACCTTTTCATTTACGATAGAGCCATCTTCTTTACGTACGTCAACGCTTACGTAAATGATAGCGTGCATATCAACTTTCTTTTCGTTATAAGCGATGATAACTTCTTCTGGTGAGTAGAAGGTTTTACCTTCGCCTTTAACAGGATGTTCAGGAGTGCTCTTACGTGGTTTTGTGATATAGTACAAACCGAGAACCATGTCTTGAGAAGGCACAGTAATAGGAGCACCATTAGCAGGATTCAAGATATTGTGTGAAGCCAACATTAAGATTTGTGCTTCTAAAACAGCTGCATTACCGAGTGGTAAGTGAACAGCCATCTGGTCACCGTCGAAGTCAGCGTTGAATGCTGTACATACGAGTGGGTGAAGACGTATAGCTTTACCTTCAACGAGTTTTGGTTGGAAGGCCTGAATACCGAGACGGTGCAAAGTAGGAGCACGGTTCAACAATATTGGGTGACCTTTCAATACGTTTTCAAGGATGTCCCATACGACAGGGTCTTTACGGTCAACGATTTTCTTAGCAGACTTAACAGTTTTTACAATACCACGTTCAATCATCTTACGGATGATGAATGGTTTGTAGAGTTCAGCTGCCATATCTTTTGGAAGACCGCATTCGTGCATATCGAGTTCTGGACCTACAACGATAACAGAACGGCCAGAGTAGTCAACACGTTTACCGAGCAAGTTTTGACGGAAACGACCTTGCTTACCCTTTAAGCTATCACTCAAAGATTTAAGAGGACGGTTTGAATCTGTCTTAACAGCAGCTGATTTACGTGAGTTGTCTAACAATGAGTCAACAGCTTCTTGAAGCATACGTTTTTCATTACGCATGATTACATCAGGAGCCTTGATTTCGATAAGACGTTTAAGACGGTTGTTACGGATGATAACGCGACGATATAAATCGTTCAAGTCAGATGTTGCAAAACGTCCGCCATCGAGAGCTACTAAAGGTCTCAATTCAGGAGGTGTTACAGGGATAACTTTCAAAATCATCCATTCAGGACGGTTTTCTATACGCTTTTGTGCTTCGCGGAAAGCTTCAAAAACTTGAAGACGTTTCAAAGCTTCTTGTTTACGCTGTTGTGCTTTTTCTGTACTTGCTTTGTGACGTAATTCATATGACATCTTATCCAAGTCGAGACGAGACAACAAGTCATAAACTGCTTCAGCACCCATCTTAGCGATGAATTTGTTTGGATCATCTTCCGGTAAATATTGATTTTCAATTGGAAGTGATTCCATTATATCGAGATATTCTTCTTCTGTAAGGAAGTCGAGATAGTTGATACCATCTTGTTCTTTTGCACCTGGCTGGATAACAACATAACGTTCATAGTAAATGATGCTGTCCAACTTTTTAGATTGCATACCGAGCAATGCGCCTATTTTATTAGGCATAGAACGGAAATACCAAACATGAGCTACAGGAACAACCAATTTGATGTGACCTGTACGTTCACGTCTCACTTTTTTCTCTGTGATTTCTACACCGCAACGATCGCAAACGATGTTTTTATAACGGATACGTTTATATTTTCCGCAATGACATTCCCAGTCTTTTACCGGACCGAAAATTCTTTCGCAGAACAAACCATCACGTTCTGGTTTGTATGTGCGATAGTTAATTGTCTCAGGTTTTAATACCTCACCAAATGAGCGATTTTCAATTGACTCAGGTGAAGCAAGACTAATTGTAATCTTGGAAAAATTGCTATTTATTGTGTTCTTACTTAAAGCCATATATAAGGTTAATATTATAGAACATTATTATTCAAACGTAATTTCAAGTCCGAGTCCACGTAATTCATGGATTAAAACATTGAATGATTCTGGGATACCCGGTGTTGGCATGCTTTCGCCCTTAACGATTGCTTCGTAAGCCTTTGCTCTGCCGTTCACATCGTCAGACTTAACTGTCAAGATTTCTTGTAAAATGTTGCTTGCTCCGAATGCTTCGAGAGCCCAAACTTCCATTTCTCCGAAACGCTGACCACCGAATTGTGCCTTACCGCCCAATGGTTGTTGTGTAATCATTGAGTATGGTCCTATAGAACGTGCGTGCATCTTATCATCGACCATATGGTGCAACTTAAGCATATAAATATAACCTACTGTTGCCTTTTGATCGAATGGTATACCAGTACCGCCATCATAAAGTTGGACACTACCATTTTCAGGTAAACCAGCTTGTTTCATATAGTCATTGATTTGATCCAATGAAGCACCATCAAAAATTGGAGTAGCGAACTTAACACCAAGTTTCTTACCTGCCCAACCTAAAACTGTTTCATAGATCTGTCCCAAGTTCATACGTGAAGGCACACCAAGAGGATTCAATACTATATCAACAGGTGTTCCGTCAGCGAGGAATGGCATATCTTCATCACGTACAACTCTAGATACAATACCTTTGTTACCGTGACGACCCGACATCTTGTCACCAATGTTAAGTTTACGTTTTTGTGCTACATAAACCTTAGCCATTTGAACTATACCGTTTGGCAACTCATCGCCAACACTTGCAACATTCTTCTTACGGCTGTAAACACCAAGAATCTCCTTACATCTCATATTGTAGTTATTGATTGTCTTGACGATTAACTCATTGAGTTCAGCATCTGTTGTCCATCTGTATGGATTAACAGTCATATAGTCAAGGTTCAACAATGCTTTATGAGAGAATTTTATCTTCTTAGGTATAACTACTTCTTTGAAATTATTTTGAACGCCCAATGATGTTCTACCTGCGAGGAGGCTCATCAATTTCTCGATAAGTCTTTCTTTGAGAGCATCAATTTCACGATTGCATTCGAAATCTATTTCTGCAATAATATCTCTATCTTTTGCTTTAGATTTACGATCTTTGATTACACGTGAGAACAAACGTTTACCGATAACTACACCCTTCATTGATGGACCAGCCTTGAGAGAAGCATTCTTAACATCACCAGCTTTGTCACCAAAGATAGCACGTAACAATTTTTCTTCTGGAGTTGGATCTGTTTCACCCTTAGGAGTAATCTTACCGATCAAAATATCACCTTCGTTAACTTCAGCACCAACACGGATAAGACCATTTTCGTCCAAATCCTTTGTTGCTTCTGCACTGACGTTAGGTATATCGTTTGTCAACTCTTCAAGTCCGCGTTTTGTATCACGTACTTCAAGAGTAAATTCTTCTATATGTATTGATGTGAATAAGTCTTCTCTAACAATACGCTCAGAAATTACGATAGCATCCTCATAATTGTAACCCTTCCATGGCATAAATGCAACCATCAAGTTACGTCCGAGTGCTAAATCTCCACCTTGTGTAGCATAACCTTCTGTAAGGATTTGTCCTTTAGTAACCTTTTGACCTTTCTTTACGATTGGTTTTTGGTTAATGCTTGTACTTTGGTTTGTTCTAGCGTATTTAATTAATGTATATGTCTTTTCATCACCATCGAAACTTACGAGTCTCTCTTTGTCAGTTCTGTCATATCTGATAACGATCTTTGTTGAATCAACAAATACAACTTCACCATCACCTTCAGCTTCAACTATTGTACGTGAATCTCTTGCTACATAACGTTCGATACCTGTTCCAACGATTGGAGCTTCTGGATTCATCAAAGGCACAGCCTGACGCATCATGTTTGAACCCATCAACGCACGGTTAGCATCGTCGTGTTCAAGGAAAGGTATTAATGATGCAGCAATAGATGAAATCTGGTTAGGAGCTACGTCAATAAGATCTATTTCTTGTGGTGTAACGATAGGATAGTCGGCAACATAACGAACTTTTATCATGTCCTCTGTCAACTTGCCGTTATCATCCATTGGAGTACCTGCTTGAGCGATGATCTTTTCTTCTTCTTCTTCAGCTGTAAGGTATACAGGTGGATTTTGGAAATCAACAACGCCATCAACAACTTTTCTATATGGAGTTTCAATGAAACCTAAGTTGTTAATCTTAGCAAATACACAAAGTGATGAAATAAGACCAATGTTTGGACCTTCAGGAGTTTCGATTGTACAAAGACGTCCATAGTGTGTATAGTGAACGTCACGAACTTCGAAACCTGCACGGTCACGAGACAAACCACCAGGACCTAAAGCAGAAATACGACGTTTATGTGTAACTTCTGACAATGGGTTTGTCTGGTCCATAAATTGTGACAATTGGTTTGTACCAAAGAATGAATTGATAACAGAAGACAATGTCTTGGCATTTATAAGTTCTGTTGAAGTGAAGTCTTCATTGTCACGAACATTCATTCTTTCTCTAATAGTACGAGCCATACGAGCTAAACCGACGCCAAACTGTGCATACAATTGTTCGCCTACAGTTCTAATGCGACGATTACTCAAGTGGTCGATATCGTCAACCTCAGCTTTGCTATTTGATAAGTTGATTAAATACTTGATAATAGCAATCACGTCTTCTTTTGTAAGGACCTTAACATCTGATGGGATATCAAGACCTAACTTGCGATTGATTCGGTAACGACCTACATCGCCTAAATCATAACGTTTATCAGAGAAGAACAATTTCTCAATAATACTACGAGCTGCTTCTTCATCTGGTGGTTCAGCGTTACGAAGTTGTCTATAGATATATTCAACAGCTTCTTTTTCTGAGTTAGAAGGGTCCTTCTGCAAAGTATTGAATACTATAGCATAATCAGCGATATTTATATCTTCGCGGTCAAGGAGAATAGTCTTTACTCCTGAATTGACTATAATGTCTATATGTTCTTGTTCCAACACTGTTCCGCGGTCAAGAATTGACTCATTACGTTCGATAGAAACGCATTCGCCAGTTTCTTCATTAACGAAGTCTTCAAACCATGAACGGAGCACTCTAGCGGATAATTTTCGTCCGAGTACTTTTTTGAGAGCTGTTTTTGACACTTTTATTTCTTCAGAGAGATTGAAGATATCAAGAATGTCTTTATCAGATTCATAGCCGATAGCACGAAGCAATGTCGTAATAGGTAATTTCTTCTTTCTGTCGATATAAGCATACATTACGTTGCTAATATCAGTTGAAAACTCCATCCATGAGCCTTTGAAAGGAATGATACGGGCAGAATATAATGTCGTACCATTGGCGTGAACGCTAGATCCGAAGAAAACGCCTGGTGATCTATGTAATTGAGATACAACCACGCGTTCAGCTCCGTTGATAACGAAAGTACCTTGAGGGGTCATATAAGGAATGAGACCGAGGTATACGTCTTGAGTTTTTGTTTCAAAGTCATCATTTTCTTCATCAGTGCATGAAAGTCTTAATTTGGCTTTAAGTCTTACACAATAACTTAAACCACGTTCAATGCACTCAGCGATGGTGTACTGTGGAGCATCAATATAGTAATCGAGGAATTCGAGTACAAAGTTGTTTCTGGCGTCTGTAATAGGAAAGTTTTCTTGGAAAACTTTGAAAAGGCCTTCGTTTTTACGATTATCCGGATTTGTTTCTAATTGAAAGAAATCATGGAAAGACTTAAGCTGGATATCCAAAAAATCTGGATATTCGAAAGGTCTTTTAATCGACGCGAAACTGATTCTATCTAATGTTTTATCTGCCAAAGTGTTATGTTTTTAGTGTTATAAAGAAAGATGTTAAAATATTATAAAGAATTTACTTAAGACAACTATAGGCACAAACCTCAACTCCAAAAACGGAGTTGAGGTTGATACCATTTTGTCTTGTGGAAATTAAATCCTTATTTAACTTCAACTTCTGCACCAGCTTCTTTAAGAGCAGCTTCAAGTGCATTAGCTTCTTCTTTGCTAACACCTTCTTTGATAGCTTTAGGAGCAGCGTCAACTAATTCCTTAGCTTCTTTCAAACCGAGGCTTGTTAATTCTTTAACGAGTTTTACAACTGCTAATTTTTGTGCGCCAGCTGATTTGAGGATAACATCGAATGATGTTTTTTCTTCTGCTGCTGGAGCTGCATCGCCTGCTGCTGGAGCTGCTACAACTGCTGCTGCTGCTGCTGGTTCGATACCGTATTCTTCTTTCAATATAGCGGCAAGTTCATTAACCTCTTTAACAGTAAGGTTTACTAATTGTTCTGCAAAAGCTTTTAAATCTGCCATTTCTTTAAGTTTTTTAATTGTTATACAAATTTATTTTTTTTCTTTTTATTACTTTTTTATTATTCTGGTCTCTCTGATAATGTTTTAACAACACCACTGAGAATATGTCCGCCAGATTGTAATGCACCGAGTACATTCTTTGCAGGTGATTGTAACAATGCTACAACGTCTGCGATCAATTCGTTCTTTGACTTGATGTTTACTAATGTATCGAGCATGTTGTCGCCAACGTAAACGCATTCTTCAATGTATGCGCCTTTTAATATTGGACGAGCTTCCTTTTTACCACGGAATTTTTTTATCAACTTTGCTGGAGCATTGCCTGTTTCTGACAACATCAAAGCTGTAGTGCCCTTCATAACACTGTAAAGATCACCGAATTCTCTACCGGTGTTTTGCATAGCTTTCTTTAACAATGCATTCTTTACCATTACAAGCTTGACGTTGCTATTGAAGCATTCTCTTCTTAAGCTACTTGTCTTCTCAGCATTAAGTTCTGCGATATCTGTCAAG
>JAFZDU010000115.1 GCA_017561025.1 Bacteroidales bacterium
CAAATGATTTATGAATTTTTCTTTGAGAAGATTTTTGTTTTTCTTGAAAGAACATAGCGAGCTATGTGATTGAAAGAAAGGCGAAAAGATTCCAAGAAAAAACATAAAGCATGCAAAAGTTTTAATCGTTACTCTCAAAAATTATTTAAACGGGGAATTTATAGAAGTCCCCTTATTTCATTCCTAATTCCTCATTCTTAATTGAGATTATTTTTCTCTGAAGAACAATTGAATTGGCACACCGTTGAAGTTCCAGTTCTGACGAATCTTGTTTTCCAAGAAACGGCAATACGATTCCTTGACATCTTTTGGAAGGTTGCAGAAGAAGATGAACTGTGGGGTTGGGCTTTTCAACTGTGTGATATATTTAATCTTGAGATAACGATTTCTTGATGCCACTTGTGGTGGTTGTGCTGCGATGATTTCCAACATTGTATCGTTGAGTTCGCGTACAGATATTCTACGTTCTCTGTTTTCATATACCTGATGCAAGGCTTCAAGTACGCGGAATGTTCTCTGACGGTTTATCGCTGATGTGAAGATGATAGGATAATCTGTGAAAGGAGCAGTTTTCTCTCTAATCATCTTTTCGAATTGGAGGTGAGTGTTAGAGTCTTTATCTATCAAGTCCCATTTGTTGACAATGACGACGAGACCTTTTTTATTTCTCTCGATAAGACGTAAGATATTCATATCCTGAGCCTCGAATCCTTGTGTAGCATCGATGATAAGAGCTGCAACGTCACATTCTTCTATAGCACGTATTGAACGCATAACAGAATAGAACTCTATGTTTTCAGAGACTTTGCTTTTCTTGCGGAGACCAGCTGTGTCAACCAAGATGAAGTCCATATTAAAAGCATTGAAACGAGTGTTATTGCTATCGCGAGTTGTTCCTGCTATGTCGGTTACGATATGACGTTCATGACCGAGGAATGCGTTTATCATTGATGACTTGCCTACGTTAGGGCGACCGACGAGAGCGAAGCGCGGTAGGCCGTCGTAATCTTCAGTAGTATCGTTAGGAAGATGTTTGACAACCTCATCCAGAAGTTCTCCTGTTCCTGTTCCTGTCATAGCAGAGAAAGCGAATATGTCGCCTAATCCCAAAGCATAGAAATCAGCGATGTTGCTTTCTTTGTTAGGAATGTCTGTCTTGTTAACAGCGAGTAATACTTTTTTCTTAGAGCGGCGCAATATCAAAGCGACGTCTTCATCAAGAACATGAAGTCCCTCTTTACCATCAACAACGAAAACTATGACATCAGCTTCATCGATAGCAAGTTCAACTTGTTTTCTGATTTCTTCCTCGAAGATATCGTCAGAACCGACAACATAACCGCCGGTATCTATTACTGTAAATGACTTTCCGTTCCAGTCGCTATGACCATAATGACGGTCGCGAGTTACACCACTTGTCTCTTCCACAATGGCTTGACGTGTTTGAACCAAACGATTAAAAAATGTCGATTTACCTACGTTAGGCCTTCCTACTATTGCAACTATATTACTCATATCTATTAAATTTGGTGATTTGCAAAGATAATAAAAAGACAAAAGACTAAAGTCGAAAGACAAAAGTTTTTTTTTATAAAGTACGACTTTTCAACTTATAAATTCAACCTTTAGCTATTAGTCTTTAGCCATTAGTCATTAAAATCAAGCTTCATAATTAAAATTCTTCAGCTCGGCTTCATTGTCTCTCCAGTCCTTGCTGACTTTTACATTAAGGTCGAGGAATATCTTTTTGCCGGTGAATTCTTCAATATCACCTCTCGACATAATGCCAAGTTTCTTGATTGCAGATCCGGCCTTACCTATTAATATAGCTTTTTGAGAGTCACGCGATGCATATATCGTAGCTCTGATATTAATCATCTTCGCACTTTCTTCGTATGCGTCTACTACTACTTCTACAGAATAAGGGATTTCTTGTTTGTAGATAAGCAATATCTTCTCTCTTATTATTTCTGAGATGAAGAAACGCATTGATCTGTCGGTGAGTTCATCTTTAGGGAAATAAGGAGGACATTCAGGAAGCTTTTCCAAAATGCAGTCAAAGATATGTTTTATATTGGCATGATGAAGAGCAGAAATAGGGAAAATCGTAGCTGCTGGCAGAGCATTTTGCCAGAAGTTGACAGCGTTTGTCACTCCATCCTGATCCGACAAGTCAATTTTGTTTAATAAAACGAAGATAGGAATGTCTGTTTTCTGGAGACGTTCCACTGTTTTTTCATCGATTTTTTTGTCTGTGATATCCACTACATAAAGTATCAAATCGGCATCGATAAAAGCTACATTTACGAACTGATTCATCACTTCGTGCATCTTATATGCGGGATTTTTTATGATTCCAGGCGTATCTGAGAACACAATTTGGAACTCATCACCGTTCACAATGCCCAAAATTCGATGTCTTGTGGTCTGTGCTTTCGATGTTACGATAGAAATTTTTTCACCTACAAATTCGTTCATAAGCGTTGATTTTCCGACATTTGGCTTGCCTATGATATTTACATAACCTGCTTTGTGATTCATGTTGAAAAATTTTTTTTAAAAAATACTTGACTTGCAAAGAAACAAAATATATCTTTGCACTCGCAAATAAAACAAAAAAAAAGTTGTTTTTTTTGAATGTTCATGATGCGGGGTAGAGCAGTCCGGTAGCTCGTCGGGCTCATAACCCGGAGGTCGCAGGTTCAAATCCTGTCCCCGCTACTAGAAAAACGGACGACGAAATGTCGCCCGTTTTTTTTATATATACCTTTAAGGCAACCTTAACATTTTTCTAACAAACTTTATTCTTTTCATAATGTTTCTAGTCTGATAATTTTAAATTAAAAAAACAACATTATGAAAGATTTGAATTTCAGACATGGTGACGCCAAGAGCGATGTCTTCGGAACAGATACCATGGTCAATCCATCACCTGTGGATAGAATACCTGAAGCACCTACAACACCAGAAGTAGCATACCAGATGGTTAAGGATGAGACATTCCCACAGACACAGCCACGACTTAACCTCGCCACATTCGTCACCACATACATGGACGAATACGCAACAAAATTAATGAACGAAGCCATCAGCATCAACTATATCGACGAGACGGAATATCCTCGTGTCGCCGTGATGGGCCAAAAGTGCATCAATATCATCGCCAACTTATGGAACAGCCCTGAGACCAACAAATGGAAGACAGGAGCACTCGGCATCGGCTCATCAGAAGCTTGTATGTTAGGCGGCGTTGCAGCATGGATGCGTTGGCGCAAAAGAAGAATGGAACAAGGCAAGCCATACGACAAGCCTAACTTCGTCATCTCAACAGGATTCCAGGTGGTATGGGAAAAATTCGCTCAGCTCTGGCAGATAGAGATGCGTACAGTGCCTCTCACAACAGAAAACCCGACCTTAGACCCTAAGAAAGCCATCGAGATGTGCGACGAGAACACCATCTGCATCGTCCCTATCGCAGGCTGCACCTGGACTGGCATGAACGACGACTTCGAAGCTATCGACAAGGCGGTGACCGAGTTCAACAAAAAGACCGGCAACCAGCTCTGCATCCACGTAGATGCCGCGTCTGGCGGTTTCATCCTGCCATTCCTCAAACCTCACGTCAAATGGGACTTCCGCCTAGACAATGTTTTGTCAATTAGTACATCAGGTCACAAGTACGGACTCGTATATCCTGGTTTGGGTTGGGTAATCTGGAAAGACAAGAAATACCTTCCTGAAGAAATGGCGTTCAGCGTCAACTACCTCGGCGCCGACATCACACAAGTGGGTCTTAACTTCTCACGACCAGCCGCACAGGTATTGGGACAATACTATCAGTTCATCAGATTAGGATTCCAAGGATACAAGGCAATCCAACAGAACTCGATGGAAATTGCGGAATATCTCCACGGCGAAATCGCAAAAATGCCACAATTCAAGAACTACAGCACAGAATTGGTCAACCCATTGTTCATCTGGTCGTTGAACCCTAAATACGATAAAGTCGCCAACTGGACCTTGTACGACTTACAATACAAATTACAACAAAACGGCTGGATGGTTCCAGCGTATACATTGCCGAAGGATTTAGAGCAGTGTGTTGTCATGAGAATTGTATGCCGTCAAGGATTCAGCCGCGACATGGCCGACATGCTCTTGACCGACATCAGGATGGCTGTAGCCGACTTGGAAAAGCTCAGCTACCCAACACAATCCAGAGTTGAAGTCAACAGGAACATACATCCTAAACAAAGCTTCAACCACGGTGGAACAAAGAAGCGCTAAGGCTAAAGTTTAATGGCTAACAGCCAATGGCTAATGATAGAACCTCAGAACTTTTTATGATTCTGAGGTTTTTGTTTTTTTGAGGTTTACAATAAAAAAACTTTGCGTTTCTCTGCATCTCTGCGAGAGATTTTATTTATTTTTTCTTACATTTGCTTCGTGAAAAAACTAAGGCAAGATGTGTCAATGTTAGTTTATTTTCAAAGGTATCATTGACGCGTCTCTACTGAAGAACTTTGAACTTTAAAACTACCTTAAACTTTAAACTAATGATAAGCAAAGTATATAAATTCGGTGGTGCGTCAGTGAAAGACGCCAATGCAGTAAGAAACTTAAAATCCATTCTTGAAAATGAAGACAGAAGTGAGTTAATGCTCGTCATCTCCGCCATGGGCAAGACCACCAATGCCTTAGAAAAAGTCTTGGCTGAATTTCGTGCCAATAATGGTCATCTTGAGATAAGCGCACTCAGCGAGATAATAGAATATCACGAGAATATCATGAATAATCTCTTTGAAGGCAACACTACTCATCCTATCTTCGAGACAATGACAAATCTATTTCTAGATTTATATCTTTGTCTTCAAGAGACAGGCTACGACTACGACTATCAATATGACAATACCATCAGCTTCGGCGAGATGCTTTCAACAACACTCATATCAGCTTATCTCAACGAATGTGGAATAAAGAATGAATTACTCGACGCTCGTGAATATATCATAACAGACCATAACTTCCGTGCTGCCAACCCAGAATGGGACGATTGCCGATTGAACATACAAAAACTCAACGACAAGCACAACGGAACCATGTATATCACACAAGGGTTCATCTCCAGTTCAAGATCTCCTAAGACAACAACGACACTTGGCAGAGAAGGCTCCGACTTCACAGCTGCCATATTCGCCAACTGCCTCGACGCCAAAGAGCTCACAATATGGAAAGACGTCGACGGACTACGCAACGCCGACCCAAAACGTTTTCCTGAGACTAAGAAAATAGAACATCTCTCCTACTTCGAAGCAATAGAACTAGCCTTCTATGGCGCTTCTATCATACATCCTAACACACTAAAGCCATTACAAAACAAAAACATACCTCTCAAGGTCAGATCATTCATAGACAGAAGTCTGGAGCCTTCAGTAATAGACGGAACCAGCGATTATATCGAATACGTACCTTCTTTCATAGTAAAAGAGAAACAGACATTGATGAGTATCACTGCCCGCGATTATTCCTTCATGAACGAACATAATCGTGCACTTATATTCAATGTAATGGACGAACTCAACATTCATGCTAACATGACGCAGATATCAGCCCTCGTACTTTCAATATGCTTTGATGAAAATGAAAAGAAACGCATCCAGCTGACAGAAGCTCTCTCACAAGCCTTTAAGGTAAAATACAACGACGGA
The DNA here is from genome assembly GCA_017561025.1 of Bacteroidales bacterium. Lineage (GTDB taxonomy): Bacteria > Bacteroidota > Bacteroidia > Bacteroidales > F082 > Limimorpha. Next base: position 5,709 of record JAFZDU010000115.1, read on the forward strand.
CTGCAGCTCTTCACCATACGTCATTATCAAGAAGGATTAGAAAAAGAATTCATAAAAGACAAGGAAATATACGTCGAACAAAGAAGCAGAAGCACTTACCAGATAGTATTCTAAAGAAATACAGCTATTATCCAGTTGCATTTTTTAACATCTGGCACTAAAATTCATGAGTTTTTTTTCATTGAAAGACTTTCTTTTTTCAAAAAAAAGTGTATTTTTGTCGGCACTAACTTTTTAAAATTGGACAAAATGAAAAAATTATTTTTAGTATTAGGATTAGCAGTAGTATTATTAGCAAGTTGCTGCAACAACAACAATCAAAAAGGCACACAAAAATGTGATGGTCAAAAAGTAGAAGCATGCCAAGGTCATAACCACGACGGAGCTGCATGTGAAAAGAAATGTGAAGGTCAAAAACCTGAAGCTTGCAAAGGCGACCATCAAAATTGCGAAAAGAAATGTGAAGGTCAAAAGCCAGGAGCATGCCAAGGCCACAATCACGAAGCACAACAAGGCCATCAACATCAACACGAAGGTTGCAACCACCAACATGGAAGTGCGAAATAATTTTAATTTAGCATAAAACAATTCATCATTTGATGTTTTATATAAGAAAGCGGATTTGGTCCGCTTTTTTTATTAAATAATTAAGGTTTTTGTTTTTTGTGTATAAAAAAAAATTAAATTTGCGTGTTTAAAAGTGAAATTTAGTATAGTTAACTTAATTTGCTAATATATCTAAAAAAATAACAATTATGGCAGAAAAAAAATTTATGACATGTGATGGTAACTGCGCTGCTGCTCACGTAGCATATATGTTCAGTGAAGTAGCCGCCATCTATCCTATCACCCCATCATCACCGATGGCAGAATATATCGACGAATGGAGTGCAGCCGGCAGAAAGAACATCTTCGGTGAAAACGTTAAAGTCGTTGAAATGCAATCAGAAGCTGGCGCTGCTGGTGCTGTTCACGGCTCATTGCAAGCAGGTGCATTAACAACAACATATACAGCATCACAAGGTCTCTTGTTGATGATTCCTAATATGTACAAAATCGCCGGCGAGTTGTTGCCTGGCGTATTCCACGTCTCAGCACGTGCATTGGCAGCTCAAGCATTGTCAATCTTCGGCGACCACGCTGACGTTATGAGCGCTCGTCAAACAGGTTTCGCTCTTTTAGCTACAGGCTCGGTACAAGAAATCATGGACCTCGCTCCAGTAGCTCACCTCGCAGCTATTGAAGGCCGTGTTCCATTCATGCACTTCTTCGATGGTTTCCGTACATCACACGAAATCCAAAAGGTAGAAGCAGCTAACCAAGACGAAATCATCAAGCTCGTCAACTGGAAAGCTCTTAAAGAATATCGCGAACGTGCTTTAAACCCAGAACATCCTGTAACACGCGGTACAGCACAAAACCCAGATATCTACTTCCAAACACGCGAATTGCAAAATAAATACTACTATGCTCTTCCTGACATAGTAGCTAAATATATGAAAGAAATGAGTAAGATTACTGGCCGTAAATATGCTCCTTTCACATACTATGGCGCACCAGACGCTACAAATATCATCATCGCTATGGGTTCTATCACCGACGTCATCAAGACTGTCGTTGACAAACTCAACGCAGAAGGCAAGAAAGTCGGTTTGGTCAGCGTTCACCTCTACCGTCCATTCAGCGTAAAATATCTCTTGGACGTTGTTCCTGATACAGTAAAACGTATCTGCGTTTTAGACAGAACAAAAGACACTGGCGCTAACGGCGAGCCTCTCTACTTAGACGTTGTTGAAGCTTATAACGATTTGTGCAGATACCACAGCACACACTTGCCACATATCATCGGCGGTCGCTATGGCTTGTCATCAAAAGACACAACACCAGCTCACATCTTGTCAGTATTCAAAAACTTAGAACGTCCAGAACCTCGCAACAGATTCACCATCGGCATCAACGATGACGTCACATTCGGCTCTCTCCCAATGCTTCCAGAATTCTCAATCCTTCCTGAAGGAACATTCGAAGCTAAGTTCTACGGCCTCGGCGCTGACGGTACAGTAGGTGCCAACAAGAACTCTATCAAGATTATCGGCGACAACACAAATAAATATAGCCAGGCTTATTTCGATTACGACTCAAAGAAATCAGGCGGTTACACATGCTCACACCTCCGTTTCGGCGATAAACCAATCTTGGCTCCTTATCTTGTAGGTACTCCTGACTTCGTCGCTGTTCACGTACCTTCATACTTAAGCAAATATGACTGCTTACGCGGATTGAAAGACAACGGAACATTCCTCTACAACTCACCATGGGACGTAGAAGAAACAAAGAACCACCTTCCAAACTTCGTCAAGAAATATTTGGCTGTACATAATATTAATATGTACATCATCGACGCTACTAAGATCGCTGACGAAATCGGTTTAGGCAATCGTACAAATACAATCCTCCAATCAGCATTCTTCAAGATTTCAGGCGTTATCCCTTACGACCTCGCCGTTGAACAGATGAAGAAATTCATCGTGAAGTCATACGGCAAGAAAGGTGAAGACATCGTCAAGATGAACTTCGCAGCTGTAGACCGCGGTGGTGAAATCACAAAATTGGAAATCCCAGCAGAATGGGCAAAATTAAGCTGCAAGACAGACTTCGTATTGGAACCATTGAAAGGCGCTCCTGAATTCATCAACAAGATCATGCGTCCAATGACAGCTCAGTTAGGCAACGACCTACCTGTAAGCACATTCGAAGAAATCATCGACGGCACATTCCCAGCTGGTACAACAGCATACGAAAAACGCGGTGTCGCCACATTCGTACCTGAATGGAAATCTGAAAACTGTATCCAATGTAACCAATGTTCTTTAGTATGTCCTCACGCAGCTATCCGTCCTGTTGTCATGACTGACGAAGAATTGGCTAACGCTCCTGAGTCAATGAAGGCTATCGACATCAAGATGCCAAAAGAATTGGCTGGCATGCACTTCCGTATGCAGGTATCTGTAATGGACTGTACAGGCTGCGGCAACTGCGCTGACGTATGTCCTGCTAAAGAAAAAGCATTGGTAATGCAACCATTCGAAAGCCAACTCGGCGAATCTGAAAACTGGGAATACAGCCAACACAAAGTTTCATATAAAGATGAACTCATCGACAAATACGCTAATATCAAGAACAGCCAATTCGCTCAACCATTGTTCGAGTTCTCTGGCGCTTGTGCAGGCTGCGGTGAGACTCCATATATCAAGACTATCACACAACTCTTCGGCGAAAGAATGCTCGTAGCTAACGCAACAGGTTGTTCTTCAATCTACGGCGGTTCAGCACCTGCTACTCCATACTGTAAGAGCTACAGAAGCGGCAAGGGCGTTGCATGGGCTAACAGCTTGTTCGAAGACAATGCTGAATTCGGCCTCGGCATGCAGACAGCTACAAACAAACTCCGTGACCGCGTCGAACGCATCATGAGAGAAGCTATCGAAGAATGCACATGCTGCTCAGCAGAATTGAAAGACCTCTTCCAACAATGGATTGATAACCGTGAAAACGGCCAGGTAACAGAAAAACTCGCTCCTCAGATCCTCGATATGGCTGGAAAATGCGAATGCACATACTGCAAACAAATCATTGACCTCAAAGACCACTTGGTCAAGAAGTCACAATGGATCATCGGCGGTGACGGCTGGGCATACGACATCGGATTCGGCGGCTTAGACCACGTATTAGCATCAGGAGAAGACGTCAACGTCTTGGTCCTCGACACTGAAGTATATTCAAACACTGGCGGCCAGTCATCAAAAGCTACTCCAACAGGCGCTGTCGCTAAATTCGCTGCCTCAGGTAAGAAATTACGCAAGAAAGACCTCGGCATGATAGCTAAGAGCTACGGCTATGTTTACGTCGCTCAAGTAGCAATGGGCGCTAACCAAGCTCAATACTTCAAAGCTATCAAAGAAGCTGAAGCTTATCCAGGTCCATCTCTCGTCATCTGCTACGCTCCATGTATCAACCACGGTATCAAGGCTGGCATGGGCCGCACACAAAACGAAGAGAAATTGGCAGTCGAATGCGGTTACTGGCAACTCTACCGTTACAACCCAGCTGAAGAAGAAGCAGGTCAAAACGGTTTCCACTTAGACAGCAAAGAACCAGACTGGAGCAAGTTCCAAAACTTCATCATGGGAGAAGTACGTTACAACTCATTGTTAAAGACATTCCCTGAAGAAGCAAAAGAATTGTTCGCTAAGACTGAACAATATGCTAAACTTCGCTACGAAGGATATAAGAAATTAAGTGAAGAAAAATAATTTCAAGAATCTGAGGATTTAAGGATCTGAGGAACTGAGAATTTTTACAAGAACTCTAGAATTCTGATTAGAATTTTAGAGTTCTTTTTTTATTTTAAAATTCTAAAACATTCTTCCAACTTCTTTGTCCTACTCAATAAATTTTACCACTATGAAACATATTCTTTTTATCATAGGCTCTTTTCGTAAAGAATCCTTCAACAGACAACTTGCCGAGATAGCTGAAGACATTCTCAAAGACAAATTCGAGATTTCTTACCTAGACTTCAACGACATTCCTTACATGAATCAAGATTTGGAGAAACTACAAAACCTCAAGACTACAAGTCAACATGGTGTGTTTACGTCTATAAATAACATCCGTCAGGAAATTCTCAAAGCAGACGGTATCTGGATCTTCACGCCAGAATACAACCATAGCTATCCTGGATTATTGAAAAACCTCTTCGACTGGCTGTCACGTCCTATGGATATTTCCAACTTCGCCAACCCTACAGCTGTCCAAGGGAAGAAAGTCACGGCCAGCGGCGCCGGAGGCAAAAACAAGACAGCATCATGTCGCGCCAAACTGAACGACTTGTTGGAATATATCAAAATGGACGTCATGAAAGAGCCCCAAACCGGCATAGCACTCGGCATGGAGGCATGGGTGAAAGGTGAATTCAAACTCACTGAAGAACAACTAAATGAACTGAAAACACAAGCCGATAAATTTGCAGAATTTGTGGGATGAGCTTAGCTTTCGCTGATTGCAAGAAATTGTTGATGATTCTTTATTATCGACAATTTCTTTTCGTATTTTTGTTTGTTGATAAAAAACAATATTAAACTATGAAACAAACTAAAATTGTAGCTTCCATTAGCGACCTTCGCTGTGAGGTCGACTTTTTACGAGAATTATACAAGGCTGGAGTCAACGTCATGAGAATCAATACTGCTCATGCCACTCCAGAAGGCATCAGAAATGTCATTAACAACATAAGGGCTGTCTCCAATCAGCTCGCCATCCTCATTGACACCAAAGGCCCTGAAATCAGAACTACTGCCGTAGAAGACCACATCTATTTCCAAACTGGAGACCATGTAATGATTTGCGGCAGACCTGACGAGACAACGACACGCAAATGTATCAACGTGTCATACTCCAATTTCGCCCACGACTTGAACATCGGCAACGACATACTCATCGACGACGGAGAACTAGCACTTAAAATTATCGACAAAAAAGGCGACACACTATTTGCCATAGTTCAAAATGACGCACGTCTTGGTTCAAAGAAAAGCGTCAACGTACCAGGCGTACACATCGAACTGCCTGCACTGACAGAGAAGGACATGACCAACATTAAACTAGCGATAGAAGAAGACATAGATTTCATCGCACATTCCTTCGTAAGAAACAAAGAAGACATCAAGGCAGTACAAGATATACTCGACGAACACAATAGCGACATCAAAATCATCTCCAAAATAGAAAACCAAGAAGGCGTCGACAATATTGACGAAATCATCGAGGCGTCATACGGCATCATGATAGCTCGCGGAGACCTCGGCATAGAAGTGCCTATAGAACATATACCTGGTATACAACGTAAAATAATACGTAAATGTGTCATTGCAAACAAACCCGTCATAGTTGCGACACAAATGCTCCACAGCATGATTAAAAGCCCTCGCCCTACACGCGCAGAAGTAACCGACATCGCTAACGCAATTTATTATCGCACCGATGCTCTCATGCTCAGCGGAGAGACTGCTTCAGGAAAATATCCCATAGAATCAGTCAAGATAATGGCATCAATAGCAGAACAGGCAGAGAAAGACAAGTTGCGCGAAAATGACATAGAACTCCCTCTTAACGAAAAAAGCAGCGTGACAGAGTTTCTGGCAAGAAACGCAATCAAAGCCACTGAACTGCTAAATATAAAAGGCATCATAACAGACGCCAACACAGGCAAGACAGCTAGAATCCTATCTTCATACAGAGGCCCTAATCCTGTAATAGCATTATGCTACAAGGAAAAGCTCGTACGACAACTTGCATTAAGTTACGGCATCACTCCATTGTATCAACACGACAAAAAAGATTTAAAGGAGGAATATAAGGCTACATTACAAATGCTCCTAAACAAAGGCTTCGTGAATACAGACGACAAAATCGTTTATCTGGGAGGCAGTTTCGGAGAAGAAGGTGGAACAACATTCCTTGAAATAAACAACGTTAAAGACGTAGTCAATATCAATTAACAATTATGGATAAAAAAGAATTAAGAACTCATATAAAAAGCTTAAAGAAACAGCATTCAAGAGAAAGTCTTCTTGAACAATCCAAGTCGACACTCAGCAAATTAGAGAATAACAAAGCTTTCATCGAAGCCAAGACAGTGATGCTATACAGCTCTCTTCCTGATGAAGTCTACACTCACGACTTCCTGGAAAAATGGCGTAACGAGAAAAAAATCATCCTTCCTACTGTAGTAGGCGACGACATCATTCCTGTCGAACTTTCTAGAGACACCGAATTCGCAACAGGCGATTTCAACATCTTAGAACCTCAAAATGAAGAATATACAGGAGACTATGATTTAATCGTGGTTCCTGGTGTCGCTTTCGACAGAAACGGAAACAGAATAGGACGAGGCAAAGGCTACTACGACAGATTCCTCTGCAAACACCTCGACGTCTATCGCATAGGGATATGCTTCGACTTCCAAGTCGTCGACGAGGTCCCGACTGAAGACAACGATATAAAAATGAATGAAGTAATCTCTTTATAAGGCTAAAGACTAAGGACAAAAGGCAAAAGGTGAATTTCCTTTAGCCATTAGTCTTTAGTCATTTGCCATTAGTCTTTCGTCAACACAAATCCGAAACTCCATCTTTGTCCTTTAAAAGTTTTTGGAATATATAGTCTGATATCGTTATCACCTTTTTTAAGACTTATCTCAACAGGCTCACGCATCCAATAGAACTGCTCATCGGTGTATGGCAGCTCTTCTTCAGGACGATGCCATGTATGGTAATGGAATTTATATTGTTCAGGCTCGTTCCACTGTTGATTTGGTAAATATTCCTCTCCATTAACCAACAGTTTGCCTTTGTTCTCCCATCTTCCCTGAGGTCCGATGCCACCAGATATTCTGTTGGAACGCGCAGCTGCCTCAAAACCAACCCATGCCTTTATTGTCATATTCTCTTCAGAATAAATATTGGTAACAGCCCATGCCGATACAGTGTCTCTTATTTTAACATTATTAGCCACACATAAATCATCGACATCGACAGCGCCTCCCATAGCCTCTAAAACAATAGTATCAGCAATTGTTATCTGCCATGAGGTATTGGCATTAGGATACCATCTCACATCATAATCTTTAAGCAGGTTTTCTTTATGATATAACATCTTATCTTCAAATGCAATAAGTTCTTCGCATGTTCCCTC
>JAFZDU010000003.1 GCA_017561025.1 Bacteroidales bacterium
GCAACAGCAGCAACAGCAGCAACAGCAGATGTCTAAGGAAGATGCAGAGAGAATGCTGAAGGCTCTTGAAAATCAAGAGAAAGAAACTATGGAAGACATGAATGAGAAAAAAGCATCTCAGATGCAAAAAAGAAAATCACAAAAAGATTGGTAGTATTAAATAAGGTTTTATTTTTGCAAATTAAATTTTAAGAAATGAAAAGTAAATTCCTATATATCTTAGCCTTTATATTTATCGCAGCTTATTCTCTTGAAGCACAGTCTGATGTCACTTTCAGAACAATATGCAAGAAACAGGTCTCTGTTGGAGAACAGTTTCAGGTATCTTACGAACTTAATGGCGACGGAAAAGACTTCAAGGCTCCCAACTTCAACAACTTCGAAGTCATAGGCGGACCTTTCACCTCTACAAGCTCAAGCGTACAAATCATCAACGGCTCTGTGTCAAGAACCAACACACAGACATTCTCATACCATCTGAGAGCTATCAAAGAAGGCAACTTCACCATACCTCAAGCATCAGTGACTGTCGACAGAAAAAGAATCACCAGCGAGCCATGCGAAATCAACGTAGTAGCATCAGCCAACGGAAACAGCAGCTATTCCGGAAAATCAACAGGCAGCAGCACTCAGACAAGCGATACCAGCAAAGAAGTATTCCTCGAAGCAATACCAAGCAAAAAGAAAGTATACGTAGGCGAACAGCTTATGCTCACATACAGACTGTTCTACACCTTGCCAATATCTCAGCTGTCAGTGTCAAAGGCTCCTTCTTACTCAGGATTCTGGACTAAAGACGTGACAGACAACAAAGGCTCCTTGCAACAGTCATCAACTATGAGAGACGGAGTGCAATATAACGTTGCCACACTGCAGGAAATGGTGCTCTTCCCTCAAAAGGCAGGAACTTTAACAATCGAACCTTTAGACATCACTTGCCTCGCTCAAGTCAGACAACAAAGAAACCGCTCTCAAGGCTACGACCCTTTTGAAGATTTCTTCGGCGACGTCCTTGGAACATCTTATACCAACGTAAGAAAAGACATCAAGTCACAGCCTATAACAATAGAAGTAGAACCATTGCCTACTGCCAACAGACCTAACAGCTTCAAAGGCGCAGTGGGACAATTCACTTTCACTTCTAAAATAGACAAAAACGAACTTAAAGTCAATGAGGCTTTCACCATGACATTGACAGTCTCAGGAAAAGGCAATATCGAACTCCTCGAACTGCCTCATCCTGTATTCCCTCCCGACTTCGAAGTCTACGACCCTAAAATCACATCTTCAGTGAAAGACAACGCACTAGGAATAAGCGGCAGCAAAAAGGCTGAATATATCGTAATACCTAGAGTGTCGGGCGACTTCAATCTGGAAGAAATTGAATTCTCCTACTTCAACCCTAATCTCGGCAAATATGAGACTCTGAACTCAGCATCTCAGATTATAAGCGTAAGCAAAGGAGAAAACACTACAGGCGACGGAGCTATTTACACACCCGGACAGGCCGACATCAAATATCTCGGAAAAGACATCCTACATATCAACGAAAACGATAGTAAACTGAGCATCACCGGAATGATGTTCTTCATGTCAACAGCTTATATCATCATAATAATAGTGATGCTGGCTATCTTCATCGCTGCCATCATCATCAACAGAAGAAGAAACAAATTGAACAAAAACCAAATGCTGGTAAGAAACAAACAGGCAACTAAGGTAGCCAAGAAACGTCTTCTCAATGCTTTCAACCATCTGAAAGCCAACAACCAGAACGGATTCTATGAAGAATTCTCACAAGCCTTGTGGGGCTATATCTCCGACAAACTTAACATAGTACGTTCACAGCTCTCAATGGACTCGGTAAAAGAAGTGATGCTGAACAAGAACGTTGATGAAAACATCGTCAATGAATTCGTCGACCTTCTCAACAGCTGCGAGTTCGCCAGATTCGCACCAGGCGACCCAAGCAAGAAAATGGACGAATTATATCATAAAGGAATTGAGTTGATAACAAAAGCCGAGAAACTTCTAAAATAAAAGAACATGAAAAACATAGCAAGAATAATAAGAATAACACTATTATTAATAATAGGCTGCATGGCAGCATCAGAGTCAATGGCTCAGAAACCAGAAGAGCTGATGGCAAAAGCCAACTCATTATACAAGGAGTGCGCCTACGACTCAGCCGCCGTGGTATATGAAAGCATCATCAACAAAGGATATTCCTCCGCCACCTTATATTATAATATAGGCAACACATATTACAAACTGAAAAACTACCCGATGGCCATATTATATTACGAGAAATCCCTGAAACTCGACCCTAACAACGAAGACACCAAACACAATATAGAAATCGCCAAGGCCTTCGTCAGCGACAAAATTGAAGCCGTACCCGACTTCTTCCTCAAGATATGGTGGAACAAACTCAGCAACAGCCTAAGCATGACCACTTGGTCTGTACTTACATTAATTATATTAGGTATGCTGCTCATATGCCTCTACTTCTACCTCACATCAAGAACTAGAACCCTGAAGAAAAGCATGTTCTTCTCAAGCCTGATACTTATCATCATGACAATATGCAGCTTCAGCATAAGCTCTAAAAAACACAACTACATCAAGAGCCACAACGAAGCCATTATCATAACACCTACCATCACTGTCAAAAGCTCGCCTTCCGTATCCAGCGTCGACCTGTTCGTACTGCATGAAGGTTCTAAAGTCAAAATACTCGACAGCACCGACAACTGGGACAAAATTAAAATAGCCAACGGAAGCATAGGCTGGCTGCCATCATCAACCATCATCAGGTACTAAAATGAGTTATTTAAACACCCTAAAAAAAAATATTATTTTTACAAAAATAACTTGCGTGTATCCAAAAATTATAGTAATTTAGCACCCTTAAAAGGTGAATTATATATTAGTAATAAATATCTAAATTAGGCGATATGAAAAAAAGATTTTTACCAATTAGTTTGCTTTTGACAATCATCATCTTAGCGCAAACAAGCTTTGTAGTTAATGCAAACGGCGACTCTGGAAAATACACTCCAAGAGCTGCTGAGCAACCAACTGCACAATCATTCATGAAGAGCATCCGCGCCAATCAAGAGACTGGTTTAATCGACCCAGCATGGTTGATGGACGCAGCAAAAGGCTCACAATCAAGAAACGATGAATTCAACTGGACATCTTTAGGACCAGACAACTACGGTTCTTTAACAAGAGGCATCGTCTATGACAACAGAGACGCTTCTTACAAAACCATCTACATCGGAACAATGGGTGGTGGTTTATTCAAATCAGTAAATGGTGGTATCACTTGGAAAACTATCGGCACTAACGTAATGGTTAGCTCTTTAGTACAAACAACAGACGGTACTATCTATGTAGGTACTGGTGACGGCCGCGGCGCTCACAACCAAAACGGCCTCGTAGAACTCAACTACGAAAACAGCTTCTTTGGCGACGGCATCTACAAATTAGAAGGCGAAACATTAGTATCAATCGAAAACACTTCAACTTTCGTTAACGACATGGCTGTATTCGGCAACAAACTCTATGCAGCTACTAACGAAGGCCTTAAACTCTATGAAAACGGCGCTTGGTCAACATTGATCGAAGGTGAAGCTTTCGCAGTCGAAACATGTGCTGACGGAGACATCATCGCAGTCGTAGGTTATGACGTTTACATGTCAACAGAAAACGGATTCAAAATCGTTACTAACGGCGAAGAAAACATGTTGCCTGCTAGCGAAACATACAAAGTCATCGCAACAGCTCCATCAGATCATAACTACATGTACGTAGCTTACCTCACAGCTTCAAACGGCACAGGTAACATCTACGTAACAAGCGACCACGGCAAAACATGGAACGTAGCTTACACAGCAACAACATTATATGACATCTTCGGCTCACGCGGTATGTTAGACAACGCTATGACAGTTTATCCTAACGACCCAAGAAAAGTCTTGATCGGCGGTATCAACCTCTGGGTCATGAGAGACGAATTGGGCGAAGGCATCTATAGAATGGAATGCTTATCAAACGGCAACGCTTTCCAAATCGCTCAATCAGGCGGCGCTTCCTACTACAACTACACATACATCCACACAGGTATCCAAAGCATCGTCTTCAAACCTAACAACGTAAACGAATTCATCGTCGGTAGCGAAGGCGGCGTATTCAAAGGCACCTGCAGCGCAGCAACAGGTTATATGTTCGAAGGCATGAACCGCTATATGATCGACGCTGAAAACCACACTTCTGTAACTAGAATGTTAAGCGTTGCTTTCTCAGGTAGAGACAACTTCGAAGCATTGGGCGGCAGCCTCGACCACGGTACAATCCACATCCTCGGCGACAAAACAGCTAACGCTGAATACCAAGCTGGCAACTCAATCTTCCCTAACGATATCGCTACAACTAACGCAGCTGAAACTTATGGTCCTTTCGACTATACTAAAATCGGCGGCCCTTGCGCTATCTCAACAATCAACCCAAGCACAATGTTCGTTACCGTAACAGGCGGTTACAGCATCGGAACTCCTATCTTCAGAACTCAAACAGCTGGCGTTGACTATGACAAAGAAAACTTCTCATACTCAGCAACAGAATCATCAGCATACATCGAAAATACCAATGCTTTCAAAACTCCTATAGCATTGTTCGAAAACTATAACGACACAAAATCTCCTGCTACAACAAAATTCCACGCAAGAGCTAACTACGTAGCCGGCGATACAGTTATGGTCGAAAGTAATAACGCTAACTATCCAATCGAATACGTCCTCACAGACAACTTGGCAGCTGGCGACTCAATCGAAATCCAAGACATCATCTCTGCTACATTCTTGGCAGCCGTAGAAGGCAAAGTCCTCTTGACAAGAGACGCTCTTAAATTCGACCAAAAAGCTAACTGGTGGAATATCGCTACAATCACAGGCATCCCTAACGCTATCGCTATATCAAACGACGGTGATGTAGCTTACGTAGGTACTTTAGAAGGTAACTTATATAGATTAGAAGGCTTGACAGACATTATCTCAGCTGAAAAAGCTGAAGGATCTTCAACAGTTCCTCCAACATCTGCTCTCACAGACTCAATCGCTGACGTTACAATCAAAGTTGAAGCAGTCGCTGGTACAACAGCTAGAACAAGAGTAACTCCTAACAAGTTCACTGGCGCTTTCAACTTCGGCCTCTACTCAGCTAACGAATATGAAACAACAGGCCTCGACAAAATCGTTGAAGAACTTCAAAAAGAAGAAGATATCCCAACAACATACCAAGTCACAACATGGACTGACTTACAACTTGAAACAGACTACTATTTAGTAGCTACAGTTAAAAATAAAGCAACTGAAGAATGGGATACAACAGTAAGAGTTGCTACTATAAAAACAACAGCAATCGCTACTGAAGAATTAAATAACGAAACATTCAACGGTCAAGCTATCACAAGCATCGCTATCGACCCACAAAATGCTAACAACGTCCTCGTTACTTTAGGTAACTACGGCAATGATGACTACGTATTCTATTCATCAAACGGCGGCTCTTCATTCACTTCAAAACAAGGCAACTTACCAAAAATGCCAGTTTACGCAAGTATGATTGAAAAGAACACAGGCGACCTTATCCTTGGTACTGAAAACGGTGTATACTTCTCAGAAAACATGACAGAATGGACAGCTGATGCAACAATCGCTAACATCCCTGTAATGGACATCAAACAACAAATCCAAGCTAACCACGAAAACAGATACATCCACCTCGTTGACGAAGTCGGCGCTATCGTGACAACAGAATATCCTGGTATCTTCAATGAAGGCGTTATCTACATCGCTACTTACGGTAGAGGTATCTACAAATGCGACAACTACAAAGTCAATGATACAGAATTAGACGTTGAAGAAAACACAACAGTTGCTAATAACGAAATGAGCATCTACCCTAACCCTATCGTTAACAACGCAACACTCAGCTTCAACATCGAAAAAACAGCTCAAGTTTCATATCAAATCTTCGACTTGTCAGGCCGCATGGTGATGAACAAAGTTTTAGGCAACTACGGCCAAGGCGCACACCAAGCTAACATCAATGTTGAAAACCTCACAGCAGGCACTTACATCATCAAAGTTCAAGCAGGTGCAGCAACACAAACATCAAAAGTTGTAGTTTACTAATCAAAACAACATACAACAAAAAAGAGCGTTGAAATCTCAACGCTCTTTTTTTTATTCCATAATGCATAACCCCTAACTAACCAGAAACGCATCAGCGACATATTTTTTATTTTTCATTGTGCCGTGTGATTCGAGTCTCTATTTATAGAATTTAAAACACCATGAATTCCTGGTTTTATGGCGCTGCAAAATTTGAAAATCCTTGGGTTATGGCACTAGAATGTTAATTTTTTATTGAGTTATGGCGTTAGAATAGAAAATGTATTATCTTTGTACTATCGTAAATCATTTATATCATGGTTGATAAGAGAATTATTGAGCAAGTTTTGTCAGAACAGTATGAGGAATTGCTACTTTTGCGAGATGTTGAGCTTTGTACTCGTAAAGAAGAGTCTCAAGTTGAGATGGATAGCAATATGGCACAAGTTGTCATAGGTGTGCGAAGAAGTGGAAAATCTACACTTTGTTATAATGTATTGAAATCAAGCAATGAAAAGTTCGCTTATGTCAACTTTGATGACGAACGCTTTGAAAATCTGCAAACCAGCGACTTGAATACAGTACTTGAAATATTATACAAGATATATGGTGATTTCAAATATCTGTTTCTAGATGAAATTCAGAACATTGATGGTTGGCATCTGTTCGTGAATCGCCTCCTGCGACAACGTATGCATATTATCGTTACAGGTTCAAATGCGAAACTGCTGAGTGGTGAACTGGCCACACATCTTACCGGACGTAATGATCTGATTGAGCTATTTCCATTTTCTTTTGCTGAATGGTGCCAATGCAAGAATGTTGATGTCAAGTCAATGACCACAAAAGCAGAAGCATCAAGACGAGCAGCATTTGATGAATATCTGAAACAAGGCGGTTTCCCAGAGTTAGTTTATAAAGAAAACAAGACGCGATATGTAGGAAATTTGGTCAATAATATCATTAAGAGAGACATAGAACAACGTCATAATATTAAATATGTTGAAGCCTTTGAACAATTGGCTCATCATATTATGAATATTGCGCCTGTCACTATCGTTGAAAGTGAACTGGCATCAGTGATTGGATTAAAATCCAATCATACAATTAACAATTACATAAATTTCCTTAAAGAGGCATATTTGCTGTTAGGCGTAAAAAGGTTTTCTAACAAGAGTCGTCAAAGGGTAAGAGCTGAAAAGGTGTATCCTGTTGATGTATCTTTGATGGACTCTCGTCCTGATGCTTTTGCTGGAGATAATGTCGGCTGGAGGTTAGAGACAATTGTTTATATTGAATTATTACGTAGAAACCGTCCAATAAACAGAGATGTTTATTATTATAAAAGTACTGCAGGCTATGAAGCCGACTTTGTTGTATGTAGAAACAATGTTGTAGAAGAAATATATCAGGTTTCATACGATATAAGCAAGGATAAAACCAGAAAACGTGAATTGAGAGGATTGCTTACAGCTTCAAAAGAAACCCGATGCGAAAATCTCTATCTCATCACTGACTACCATCAGGAAGAAACAACAATTGAAAATAAAACAATACATATTATCCCAGCGTATCATTGGCTTTTGAATTGAACTCCTAACTGACACAAAGACGCAAAGAAACGCAAAGTTCTTTAGCCATTATCCTTTAGCCATTTGTCTTTAGCCATTAAAAAAAACTCCTAACTCAATTCTCATTGGTTTAGCATTATTTCATTACCTTTGCAAAAATTGATATTATATGAGCGATTTACAGACATATGCTGAAGCGGTAAAGGTTATAAAGGATGCGATATTGCGTAGTCAGTATCGCGCAGCATCTTCGGCTAATAAAGAACAACTGTCTTTATATTATGGAATAGGATGCTATGTGTCGAAGAACTCTCGTAAAGGTTTTTGGGGAAAGAGTGCAATCGAGACCATCAGTCAGCAACTGCAAAAGGAGTTGCCTGGACTTCGTGGTTTCTCGGCTACTAACATAAAGAATATGCGTTCATTCTACGAAGAGTGGTCGCCTATTGTAAATCGCCAGCCAATGGCTGACGAAAATAAAGCGCCAATTGCTGTTAATGACTTGGAACTAAACTCTCTTGTTGCTGTTGAATTGAAATCGGGGAAATTCCGCTCTTCGTATTTAGGTCAATTAAGTACATATCTGTCGGCTCTTGATGCATATGTGAGAAAATCTCATGAGAATCCTGCAATTGGCATCTTATTGTGTCGTGATATGAATCAGTCATTTGTTGAGTTTGCTATTAGAGATTATGACAAACCGATGGGAGTTGCAACATATAGAGCAACGAAAGATATGCCAGAGCGATTACGCAATGCATTGCCAGATATTGAGGAATTAAAGAAATTACTATAGGGGACTTCTATAAATTCCCCGTTTAAATAATTTTTGACAGTAACAGTTAAAACTTTTGCATGCTTTATGTTTTTTCTTGGAATCTTTTCGCCTTTCTTTCAACCACATAGCTCGCTATGTTCTTTCAAGAAAAACAAAAATCTTCTCAAAGAAAAATTCATAAATCATTTGCAAAGCAATTTATAGAAATCCCCTTAATGTTTATATTTGCAGGGTAAAAGTGCGGTTATCCGCAAAAATTACCTTTAGGATATGAGAATAGAGTGGAGAGAAAATTCATATCACACCTCTTACTTACGAGGAATTTTATGCCGCATATCCGAAGGATAAGCGTTATGCGTGGCGCGAATTCATGACTTACGGCGGAATGCCATACGTTATGTATAAAAACACTCATGAGGAAAAATCTAAATATTTACAGGACTTATTCCAACTGACTTATATAAAGGATGTGATTGAGCGTAATAAATTGCGAGCTAATGTAGAGATTCTTGGCGAATTATATACAATCGGCACTTACTGTAGCTGATGAGGACAAACGTAAGCAGGAAGTTAATTCTTTGAATAGGATTGATGATTCTTATACAAAGATTGTGGTGGTACGCGACAATGTCCTGCCATGGACCGATGAGAAAGGTGTGCAGTATATTAATATCGAGGATTTTCTCTTAGAAAAGATAAATAAACTTTAACCCCCAACTCCTAATTCCTAATTCCTAACTCCCAACTCCCAACTCCTAATTCCTAATTAACCATATCCACATCTACTTGTAGTCTTGTAATCTTTTAAAAAAAAATTCATAAAAAACATTTTGATATATAAAAAAAAGTCTTACTTTCGTAGGTTGAAATTTGTATACATAGGCAGAATTGTATATTAAATATAAGGATAGAAGAATCAGATAGTTAATAACATAGATAAATAATACGTTTATATTTCGTATAGGCGACGGTGGTGTCATTTATGGCGTCATTGTTTTGTCGTTTATACACATTTTTTGAGAATGTTTTTTTTAGTAACATAAAATTAAATAATTAAAATATTAACATTTAAAAATTCAAAGTTATGAGAAAGAAATTTCTACTGACGATGCTGACATTGCTCTTTGTGGCAATGGGAAGCAGTGGCAAGCTATTTGCCCAAACAGTAAATGTTGCTAAGGTAGGCAATACCGAATATGCAACTATTGACGAAGCTATTGCTGCATGGACCAATGGTAATACTTTGACCTTATTGGCCGATGTGACACTTAGCAAAACAATTGAACTCAGCTCTATAGAGCATCACATCTTGGATCTTGGTACTTATACCATGACAGCCGCATCTGGAAAAGATGCTATCCAAATTGTGAATAATGGTAGAACTAGCGCTAGCTACGCTTTGGACATCAAAGCTGACGCAACTAACCCTGGTGGTATCAAAGCTTCTGGTAAAGCAGTTGTGAAGACTACAGGTAAGTCTGGCGTAAAAGACCGTCCTATTATTCGTTTCTATAATGGTGTGTTTACTGGTACAAATGTAGTTTATCACAGCGGAAGTAATGGAACAAACTGTCCACAGTTCTGGTTCTATGGCGGTGAATTCAACGGTACTGTTTATGCTAACCGTGCTTTGTTCCAATTCTATGGTGGTACATTCAATGGTAGCTTGCAAATTTCTGTTGACTCTTCAGCATATGCTTTGATTGCTGGCGGTAAATTCAAACAACTTTCTAACCTATCTGGTTCAGCTTTGAACAGCGATAAGTTCACCATCGGTTCTGCAAAAGGTGTTTACGATAGAGAAGTTTACATTGATAATAACGGCAATTATGTTATTGCAGCAGCTGAACCAGCTGAAGGTATTGAAGCTGACGTTGCTAAAACTCCAGGAACTAATGATTATTTGAAATATAGTAAAGTTGGAGTAGAAGGTCAACTTCCATATACAAATGTTGAAATGGCTCTCAAGAACAATACTTCAGCTACAGTTACTGTATATGCAAATGAGGTTAACATGGCAGGTATCAACTTCAAAGGTACTATCGTTGTTCCAGCTGAGAGCACTCTTAAAATAGAAAATGCACCTGCAAATCTTAAAGTTACTAATGAAGATGGTGAAACAATTACTCCAAATGCAAATGGTACATATTCAACAATTCCTCCTGTAGCTAAAATCGGTGAGTGTCCATATTATACTCTCGCTGATGCTATAAATTATGCTACAAATGGTCAGACTATCACTTTGATTAATAATGTGGTACTTGCCGAGAGAGTTACAATCCCTGCAGACAAGACTTTGATCATTGACCTTAATGGCAAGTCTATCTCAATGGAGGAGTCTATCATTGCAACTGCCTATGCAATCAACAACTTGGGTAACCTTACAATCACTGATGGTGTTGGTGACGGTTCTATCAACGCACACGGTATCTACAACGGTTATGGCGATGGTGGCGCAAATGTTACATCTGCTACCATAACTGTATTGGGTGGTACATTCAATGCCAAGGGTACAAACGGCGGTGCTGCAATCTTCAACTACGGTACTGCAAATGTCAATGGTGGTACATTCACATCAATTGGTGGTTACTCTTTGAATAACCAGGCCGGTGCTTCAATGACTATTGCTGATGGTGTTACTGCAAATAACGGTATATATGCAAGCGGTGCTACATTGGTTGTTAATGGTGGTGAAATCAGCGGTAACC
Organism: Bacteroidales bacterium; assembly: GCA_017561025.1. Classification (GTDB taxonomy): domain Bacteria; phylum Bacteroidota; class Bacteroidia; order Bacteroidales; family F082; genus Limimorpha. The sequence continues at coordinate 11,237 of JAFZDU010000003.1, forward strand.
GTAGTGGTTGCCACGTTCTGTATGCTTGGAACTCAACCGTAACTATCAACGGCGGTGAGTTCTATAATAATAATAGCGGTAACTCAACCACTATGGCTGCAGGTACTACAGAGCTTACTATCACTGGTGGTACATTCGGTATTAAGGATGGTCGTGTTCCTGGCAACGGAAACACATGGACTTCATGCCTCACTGATACACAGAATTCTGCTACTATGACCGTTAACGGTGGTACCTTCAATGGTGGCTTCCGTGTACAGGGTGGTACAACAATGACTATCAACGGTGGTTCGTTCAACGATTGCTGCGGTAGTGGCTATAATATCTATGGTACAGCAGTTGTTAAGGGTGGTACCTTTACCGATGCTGCTGCGAAGAATTTCGCAAAAAGCAAGCTCGCTGAAGGCTATGAGTTGAATGCTGACGGTACAGTTACAGCTATACCTGTAGCTGAAGTTAATGGTACTAAGTACACTTCTATTGAAGATGCTCTTGCTGCTGCTACTGCTGGTAGCGAGATTAAGTTGCTTGCTAATATTGGAGGCGACATCACTGTTCCTGCTAATGTTACCTTGAACGGTAATGGCTGCGTTATTAGCGGTGGTATTTTTGCAGAAGGTGATATCACTTTCGCGGGTGTTACAACGGCTGCCGATTTTGATGCTAAAGTTGTAAACACTGCAATTAACATTCCTGCTGGTGCTTCTTTGCAGTTGACAGGTTCTGCAAGATTGGTTATCGGCCACGGTGCGACATTCAATATCACTGGTACAATTGAAGATGCCAAGACTGCTGACAAGGCTACTCTTGTTCCTTCACTGAAGATTGCTGCAGGTGCTTCAATCACAGGAAACGGTGTTACATTCAATGTAAACAACGCTTATATTGTGTCTAATGCAAACACTACTTCAAAGAATAGCAATGCAAACGGTACATTAGACTTCAATATCAATAACAGTATCTGGGAGCAGACAGGTGTTCTGGCATTCTATGTACCTACCAGTGGTAAAGATCCTGTTGTGAACTTTGAGTTGAAGAACAGTGTGCTCACCACAACAAGTCACCTTGTATTCTCTGTAACTAAGGGTGAGATTGTTATTGACAACTCTCTCGTTAACCAGGGTACATCACGTCAGATTGAGAACCGCAGCACAATGACCATCAAGAACGGTTCTGTTGTTAACGGTGCTGTTGCTACAAGTTCTAATGCAATCAACCCTGGTACTATTATTGTTGAAAATGCAACATATGCGGTAACTGGTGAATTCAGTGGTGCTGCAGAAGGTACAGGAACTCTTATTATTAAGAAAGATGCAACAGTTTCTGCTGGTTCTATCACAAAGGCTAACATCGTTATTGATGCAGCTGAAATGACAGCTGGTGAACTTGCTAATTTCACTGCAAACCTTTCTAACTTTGCTGGTGAACTTTCTGTTATAAACAATGACGATCTTGAAGCTAAGATAGTTGACGGCAAGATAGTTCTTGCATTGAAGCCTGAAGCAATGATTGGTGAAACACCATACGAAACTCTCGCAGCAGCTTTCGCAGCAGCTCAAAATGGTGATGTTATCATTATTAATAGAAACGTTACAACATTCCCTGTAATTAATAAAGCTGTTACTTTCAAAGGTGGCAAGGAGGATGCTGCTGTTGAGATCAACTATGCATTGAGCCAGAACTTCACAGCTATAGAAGGTACTGTCAAGTTTGAAAACCTTACATTCAACAAACCTCTCTTCACAGAACAAGGCGGTACAAAACCAGGTCTCTCAATCGAGTTCGAAAGCTGTAACTTCAACGTTCCTAGCGATCAAGGTTATGCTATCCTCATTGGTACATCTAATTCTAACTCAGTTGTAAAGGGCCTCAAGGTAAACAACTGTAACTTCAAGTATGTAGGTGACGTGTTCAAGGGTGGCTATATGTTGTATGTACAGTGCGTTAACGAGGTAACTATCACCAATAATACAATTGATGGTAACAACCTCTACCGTGGTGCTATCCACCTCGGTGATGCAACAGAACACGCTACTGTAGCTATTGTAAGCAACAATACAATCAAGAACTTCTGTCGTGGTGTCATGATGGGTAACCGTGTGGCTGGTTCTTCAGTCGCTATCAGCGGTAACACATTCGATAACATCAACTACAGCGATAAGGACAGCAAGCCTGCTGACGAATGTGCTCCTATCTTCATCCACAGCAATGCTAATGCTGAAGCTTTGAAGATTGCTTTGACTAATAATGCAGTTACAAACTGCAACAATCCTATGATCTACTCAGAGGACACAGATTTAGTTACAGATTATGTAACAGAATTCACTGCTAATACTGTAAACGGCACTGCAGTTGAATTTGGAGAAAGCTGCTACAATGCTCCTAATGAACTTCCTGTCGTAGCTAAGATAGGTGATAAAGGTTACCAATCTCTCCAAAAAGCTCTCAACGATGCTGCAGCTGGTACAGGCAATGTAACAGTTACAATACTTAAAGACATCAATTTGACAGGCAACGATTGGAACCCTGTAACAGTTAGCGCTCCTGGTTATCCAGTAGTAACTGTTGAAGGTAACTATAAAACTATCGAAGGTCTTAACGATATGTTGTTCGCCGGTACTTGGGCTGGCAATTCAGGCCTCATCATCAAGAACCTTACAATTAAGAATTCTGCAATTGTAAACGATAAGGACGATGCTGCAGGCAACGTTGGTGTTGGTGCTTTCGTTGGTATGCCACAAGCAAGTTCAGTAATTACATTAGACAACTGTCACTTAGTTAACTCAACAGTAGAAGGTGGTCACTGGACAGGTGGTCTCATCGGTTATGCTGCTGGTTATGCAGGTACAGATGGTCCTGTATTTATGAACCTTACAGTTACGAATTGCAAAGTTGCAGGTTCAACTATCAAAGGTAAAGGCTCTGTTGGTGGTATCATCGGTCATGGTAGTGGAAATGCATGGACAATGGTAGAAATTCAAGGAACAACAGTTTCTTGTAATACTATCACCTCAACAGGTTCATCAGTTAACAAAGCTGGTGCTATCATGGGTACTATAGGTGCTGCAGGTCAAGCATACACTGTAAACGGTGTAGAAAAACAAGGCGGTGCTTTAGTTGCTGCAACAGTTTCAGGTAATACTGTAACATCAAATGGAACAGCAATCACAACAATCTATGGCCGTCAAGGAACAAGCACAGGTGTATTAGAACTCAATGGCGGTTCATACGATAACTATCCTATCGAAGAAGGTGTAGCATACGCTAAACCAGCAGAAGGCTTTGTTATTAAAGAAAACGAAGACGGAACATTTGGCGTGAAGAGTTTTGAAGGTGAAGGTACAGCTGAACAACCTTATATGATTAAAGATTTGGAAGACCTTATCGCTTTCCGTAACTCAGTCAACTCTGGCGCAATAACATACAACACTTCTGGTGTATGGGTAGCTTTAGGCAATGATATTGATATGGTTTCAGAAAACTGGACTCCAATAGGAACAGAAGAAAAACCTTTCGTAGGTAATTTTGATGGTAAAGATAAAACTATTAATAACATTAATATTAATATAGTTGAAACTGAAGCTAAAGAAGGTAAAGCTTACATCGGTCTCTTTGGTTATGCAAAGAATGTAACTATCAAGAATGTTGTTTTTGAAAATGTTAATTTAAATATTGCATGTTTAGACATCGATCACAGCCAAGGTCATATTGGTGCTGTTGCAGGTTCGTTAGAAGGTACTTCAACAATCGAAAATGTTACAGTCAAAGGTGTTGTCAAGGTTGAAGCAACATTTGACGCTAACGGAGCTAGTCGTGTAGCTGTAGTAGCAGGTGGTAACTCATACGGTAATGTAACAATGAAGAATGTTCATGTTAACGCTAGCGAAAATAGTTACCTTAAAGCTAACAACAATGTTGGTGCTCTTGCAGGTCAGCTCCAAGGTAAAAACGTATTCGAAAACTGTTCATCAAATATCGATGTAACAGGTAAGAAATTCTTCGCTGGTGGCATCATCGGTCTTGCAGCTGGTGACTCACAGTTTACAAACTGCCATACAACAGGTGATGTAACAGTTACTGCTGGTCGTGAAGGCCGCGCTAACGACCAATATAGAGTTGGTGGTATTGCTGGTGGTTGGGCAGATGGCAAAACAAAAGTCTGCACTCTTACAGGTTGTACATACACAGGAAAAGTATCAGGTACTAATGCTGACGGTTCTGTCGCTAAACCACTCGATTATGCAGGTTATGTAGGTCGTGGTTACACATTAAATGGCTGTGCAGGTAGTAAAGTAGTTATCGATGGCAGAGAATACATTCAAGCTTCGGATAGTGTTTTTGGAGTTTATGAAATAGGTCTTACTACACCAGCAGCTCTTATGGAATTTGCTGCAGAAGTAAACGAAGGCAACACATTTGCAGGAAAGACTGTTAAACTTACAAATGACATAGACTTGGCTTCAACAGGAACAAGAAGTGAAAGCAACTGGACTCCAATAGGAACTTCATCAAATCCATTCAAAGGCACATTCGATGGTCAAGACCATACAATCAGCAACCTCGTAATCAATGGCGGTTCAAATAGCAATCAAGGTTTCTTCGGTTGTACAACAGATGGCGAAATCAAAAACGTTACATTCAACAACGCTAAGGTTTCAGGTCGTTTGAATGTTGGTGTTGTAGCTGGTACTCCTTACACATCTAAATATACAAACGTTGAAGTTAAAGGACACGTTGAAGTTAACGGTATGGCTTACGTTGGTGGTGTTGGCGGTAAGAACGCTTACGCTAACTGGGAAAACATCACAGTTAATGTTGATGAAGAATCATACGTAAACGCTAACTCAGTTGAAAACGGAACAGCATACCGTACATACGTTGGTGGTGTTATCGGTTTCAACGGTGAAGGTGCTCACACATTCAAAAACATCTCATCTAACATTAAAGTTATCGGTTCCACAATGGACATCGGTGGTGTCTTCGGTATTGCACACTATAGCAATAAGTTTGAAAACATCAAATTCACAGGTGCTGTTGAAGCTCCAGCAGACGCTGAAGAAGTTGGCGGTATTGCTGGTGTATGGCATAATGAAAAGGGATATACTGTAACATTCACAAACTGCGAATCAACAGGTAAAGTTAAAGTTGGTGGTGTAGAAACAGAAGGTTATTCTATCGTTGGTGGTGCTTATAACGCAGCAAACGAAACATCAGAAAATTCAGGTTCACTCATCATCGATGGTGTAGAATCATGGTTGAAAGTAGCTAAAATAAATGATGATAAATATTTGACATTACAAGCAGCTATCAACAATGTTAAAGATGGTGAAACAATCACATTGTTAAGTGATGTAAATGTTACAACTCCAGCCTATGGACAAAACGCTCTTAACTATTCAAGAGCTATCAACTCCACAATAGACTTGAATGGAAAAACATTATCAGCTAATACAGGTAACTCAGTATTCCGCTTCAATATTGCAGATTCAGGTGCAACATCTGATGTAACTGTTAAGATGATGAATGGTACTGTCGTTGCTGGTGCTGACACATGGTGTGCAGTAATGGCAGCAGGTATCAGTGCTGATGTTAAGGCTATCTTCAATCTTGAAGACATCACAATTAACGGTAGCAAAGCAGGTGACCTCGCAGTTAAGTCATGGGCTAATGCTGTTGTCAATGCTAATAATGTAACAATTGAAACAACAAATGGTGCAGGTGGTTTCTATGCAGTAGGCGGTGAAATAGTCTTGAACAATTGTACAGTAAATCAAAAAGGCTTACACACAGCTCCATACTTAAGCATGGCATTTGCAGTTTCAACAGAAGGTAAAATGACTATCAATTCAGGTACTTATAGTTCAGAACCAACAGCAGCATCTGAAGGTTATAACCAAGGCACATCACATGGTTCATGGGTTGGTGGCGTAATGAATTCAGGTGGTACACTCATCATCAATGGCGGTACATTCTCAAATGACAACTATGGTGATAATTCACTTGCAACAGCAGCTCGTGGTCTTATCTTTGCTGATACAAAAGGTATAGTTGAAGTTAATGGTGGTACATTCAATGCCTTAAAATCAATCTTTGATTTCCAAAATAACTTAGGCGGTACATCACCTGTTATCACTGTTAAGGGTGGTGAATACAATGCAGATCCTAGAGTGGTTACTAGTTATGGTTCTATCGTTATTCCAGAAGGTTATCCAGAAGGTTATGTTGTTGTTGAAAACACAACAAACGGTACATGGGTTGTTAAACAAGTTTATGGTACTCAAACACGTGAATTCACTAAGGGCTGGAACTGGTTCTCATCATACATTAACCTTTCAACAAACAATCCAACAAACAGTGGTCTTGAAAAATTAGAAACAGCTCTCGGTACTTCAGGTATTCAAATCAAGGGTCAAACAAACAACCAAAGCGCTACATATGAATATCTCGGAAAAGATGAAAACGGCAATGAACTTTATGGTTGGATAGGCAGCTTCACTCCTTCAGTTGGTAAGATGTATATGGTTAAAACATCTGCAGCAGTTGAAGAAGCTCAAATTTATGGCGACTTCGTAGATTATGAAAACACAGCAATTGCTTTAAATAAAGGCTGGAACTGGATCTCTTATCCATTAAATGTGGAAGTTGAAATCAATGAAGCTCTTAAAGATCTCGAACCTGAAGAAGGTGATGTTATTAAGATGTACGGCAGTGGCTTCGCTGAATATTACATCGGCCAATGGTGGCCAACAGAAGGCATCGAAACATTAAAACCAGGCTTAGGTTATATGTATAAATCTGCTAAATCAACATCATTCGTTTATTCAGCAGATGAAGTTGCAACTACAACAAGCAGATCAGATGATAAAGCTATAGATTATCGCTGGACACCAGAAACATCTGAATATGCATTCAACATGTCAGTGATTGCAACATTAAATGTTGACGGTGAAATGATGAGCGACGGCTACGAAATCGCAGCATTTGCTAACGGTGAATGCCGCGGTAGCGCAAGACCAATCTACATCGAAAAATTAGGTCAATATATGTTGTTCTTGACAATCTACGGCGATGAAGTTGAAGAATTGACATTCAAGTGCTATGATGTAAATTATGGTACAGAATACGAACTCAGCAACAGATTCAACTATTCAAGCGATGCTGTCTTAGGTTCAATGGCAGAACCATATATGTTCAACATGAACTTCTTGAACATTGAAGAAAGCTCATTGGATATGATTAACATCTATCCTAACCCAACAACAACAGACAGAGCAATCAACCTCCAAGCTACATGCGACAATGTTGAAGTATTCAACGCACTTGGAGTAAAAGTTGCCGAATATCAAAATGTTGACACTATCGATGCTCTTGAAACAGCAGGAGTATACGTAATCAGACTTACAATCAACGGTGAAACAAGAAACTGCAGATTGGTTGTAAAATAATAAAATTGAGCTATGAGCCATGAGCATTTGCTTATGGCTCGAAGCTCTAACATTTTAAGGGGAGTTCTATAAATTCCCCGTTTAAATAATTTTGATAGTAACAATTAAAACTTTTGCATGCTTTATGTTTTTTCTTGGAATCTTTTCGCCTTTCTTTAAATCACATAGCTCGCTATGTTCTTTCAAGAAAAACAAAAATCTTCTCAAAGAAAAATTCATAAATCATTTGCAAAGCAATTTATA
>JAFZDU010000116.1 GCA_017561025.1 Bacteroidales bacterium
ATCCTTAAGGCAAAAGGTTTAATGCGTCGTGACCCACGTATGGTCGAACGTAAGAAACCAGGTCAGCCAAAAGCTCGTAAGAAATTCCAATTCAGCAAACGTTAGTCTATCAAAAGGCAAGCATTTGTGTTTAGCATCCAAATCGTTGAGATCTATTAAGCTACTCAGCGATTGCATCAGTGAAAGTAAACATTTAAAAAAATTAACACATGACACAAGTAACATTCGAACAATTATTAGATGCAGGTTGTCACTTTGGACACTTAAGAAGAAAGTGGAATCCAAACATGGCTCCTTACATCTTCATGGAACGTAATGGTATCCATATTATAGACTTGTATAAAACACAAGCCAAAATTGACGAAGCAGCTAATGCAGTACGTCAATTAGCAAGATCAGGCAAAAAGATCCTCTTCGTTGCTACAAAAAAACAAGCTAAAGACATCGTTGCTGAACTCGTTAAGAAAGTCAACATGCCTTACGTAACAGAACGTTGGCCAGGTGGTATGCTCACCAACTTCTCTACAATCCGTAAAGCTGTTCGCAAAATGGTTAGCATCGACAAGATGATGGCAAGCAGCACATACAACAACCTTTCAAAACGTGAACGCTTACAAATCGAACGCGAACGCGAAAAATTAAACAAGAACTTAGGTAGTATTGCTGACCTTAACCGTCTCCCAAGCGCAGTATTCGTTGTTGACGTTATCAAAGAACATATCGCTATAGCTGAAGCTAGAAAACTTAACATCCCTACTTTCGCTATCGTTGATACAAATTCTAACCCTAACATCATCGACTTCCCAATCCCAGCTAACGACGACGCTTCAAAATCAATCGAACTCATCATCGGTAAAATGGTTGAAGCTATCGAAGAAGGTTTGACAGAACGTAAAAATTCACGCGATAAAGAAGACATCATCGAAGACGAAATGATGATGGACGATGAAAACGTAATGGAAAACAAGGGCGAAGAAGAAGAAAAAGAAGAAAGACGTCCTAGAAGACCACGCAAGACCGTTAACAAAAAATAAATAAATCTTAAACACAATTTATTATGAACATTACAGCTGCTCAAGTTAACGAACTTAGACAAATGACAGGCGCCGGCATGATGGATTGCAAAAAAGCTCTCGTAGAATGCAACGGTGACAAAGACGCTGCTATCGATTACCTCCGTAAAAAAGGTCAAAAAATAGCTATGAAAAGAGCTGACCGTGATGCTACTGAAGGTTGCGTTATTTCTAAAGCAACTGAAGATCACAAGTTCGCTGCTGTCATTATGTTAAACTGTGAAACAGACTTCGTAGGTGCTAATGCTGACTTCGTAGGTACAGCAAAACAACTCCTCGACTTCGCAGTAGAAAACAGAGTAAAAGATATCGAAGCTCTCAACGCTGCTACAATCAACGGCATGACACTTGAAGCTATCGTTACAGACCTCACAGCTAAAACAGGTGAAAAAGTTCAAGTTGGTAAATATTTCGCTATCGAAGCTGAATACGTAACTAACTACAACCACCAAGGTAACCGCCTCGCTACAATCGCTGGTTTCAACAAAGCATTCGACGGTATCAATGAAATAGCTCACGAAGTTGCTCTCCAAATCGCTGCTATGGACCCAGTCGCTATCGATGAAAACGACGTTCCTCAAGCAACAAAAGATAACGAATACAATGTCGCTATCGAAAAAACAAAACAAGAACAAATTCAAAAAGCTATCGAAGTCGCTTTGAAAAAAGCAGGTATCAACCCAGCTCACGTTGACAGTGATGACCACATCAACTCAAACATGGCTAAAGGTTGGATCACAGAAGAAGACGCTGCTAAAGCTCGCGAAATTAAAGAACAAGTTGCAGCAGAAAAAGCTGGTAGCCTCAACATGACAATGATTGAAAACATCGCTAAAGGCCGCCTCGCTAAATTCTTCAAAGAAAACTGCTTACTCGACCAAATTTCACTCATCGCCGACCCTAAAACAGTCCGCGAATATATCCAAGCTGGCGATAAAGAAGCTACAGTTACAGCTTTCAACCGCGTAAAATTAGGATAAGCATTTTCTAAAAAACCGACATATACTTATGCCGGTGATATAAAAAATCCCGATTCAGAAATGAGTCGGGATTTTTGCATTAATAACATAGCTTCTAATCAAATAGTTATGTGTTTTTATGCATAATTATGCATAGATTATTTTGTGTATTATTTTCATAAAAAACAATATATTTGCAACCAAATAATTGATAAAACAAAGTAAGCATCATTACATTTATGAAAAAAATATTTACCTTAGTTATTTTAGTACTTATTAGTCTAACGTCTTGCAAAGAAAAACAAACAAACAACATCTTCTCCCCAAAGTTCGAAATGACTCGTCAACAGCTGACAAATAAAGTCGACAGCGCATTAACCTCTTTGTTAAATATAAAAGATTCTATCAACACATATTATAAAGACCCTTTTTTCGTAAACGAATTCAATATACTCTTCGCAGAAGCCCAATTCAAAAACCAATACAAACAATCAAACCATGCTGAAGTAGAAAAAGCGACTAAATTCTACGACAGCTTGTTTAACATATATAAAAACGATAAAAACCTGTCATTCCAAACAGCAAGAGCTCACTATTATAAAGCAGTAGGTGAAACAGAACAAGACAATATCGTTGAAAGCTGCGAAGATTACCTGACATCTCTCAAAATAATGAAAAGCAGATTCAAGTCAAAAGAACTCAACTACGAAAAAAACAGATTCATAGCCCTTATATACACCCGACTCGGAACTCTTTATTCTGACGAATATTATTTCGACATAGCCCTCGATTATTACCATAACTCCTATTTATTCTTCAAATATATCAGCGATACAACATCATACCTCTACTCTTCCGCTAGAATCGGTAAGTCGTACCAATCTATAAACGAAATGGAAAACGCTAAGTTCTGGTATAAAAACACCATCTCTGAAGCTTCTGAAAAAAACCACGTTTATTCCGATTACGCAAAGAGAGGCCTCGCTCAAATATATTTCGACGACGGTGACATAGACACTTCCGTCAATATTGTCAAAGAACTTATCGACATATCAGAAGAGGACGACAAATACGCCTACGAACATACAATGGCTGAGATGTATCTAGAACTGAACCAATATGACTCCGCATTGTTTTATGCCAAAAAATCTTTCATGCATGGCAACAAATCAACAAAACTTATTTCGGCTAAAATGATTTATGAAATATATAAGTCATTGGCAAATGCCGACATGGACGAGTCAAGCTTCATGGATAACAAAATCCAGCCTAAAGGCAGAGACAATACCGACATAAAAATACAAATAGCATCATTGTATGACGAATACAAATCTGAAAGCACTAAAGTCAAGAGATATCTTACTGTCATTTTCTCTATCATAATCGTTCTTGTTGTCATTACATTAAGCTTCATAAAGATAATATTCAACACCAAGAAAAATCACAAGGAGACTATAGATAAGAAAGACGAAATCATCAAAGATAACGAATGGCGTCTCTCACTGATTGAAGGCAAAATAAGAAGCTCTAACGAGGAATTGCGCAGAAAAGAAGAGATTATAAAAAATCAAGAGACAGAAATAGCCAACATCAAAAGCAAAATCAACAGTCAGGACAAAGCTGATCTTGAAGCTTATTATAATTCAGACATCTGCGTTGAAATATTCAAACGCATCAAGGAGCTTGAGACTAAAAACCTTAAAGCATCCGAACTGGCAACATTAAGCGGCAATGAACTGGTGCTTCTACTGCATTCCGCCAACTCTAACCTCAACAATTTCATAAGCAGACTTTCTAACAAATATCCAGAATTAAAGAAAGATGACCTATATTGCATTTGCCTTATCATACTAAACATCGACAAATCATTCATACAATATTTCCTGAACAAGAATCAGAGCAGTATATGGAGAAGATTCGACAAAATACGCAAGATCATGAATATAGGAGCTAACGACAGTCTGATAATATCATTCATTAAAGAAATGTAAAACCCGAAGGTATAAGATAAAATATATTAACTTTGTAATTTAATATATAAAAATTATATATATTTGCGTTGATGACAAAAACAAATTCATAATCAAATCTTAATCAGTATGAAAAAGTTCTTATTAACATTATTGCTCATTGGCGCTTTTATCACCAATGTTGATGCTCAAAGCAAACCTTCTGAAGATTCTTTCATTAAAGATAAAATAAACATAAATATTGGTGGAGGTTATCACCATCTTATGCCATTTTATAATGCTCATGCAATCTCTGGCGAAGCATTATATGGATTAAACAATTGGTTAGAAGTAGGTGCTGTTACAACTCTATATACAGGAGATGTCCCTATCATTTGCTACCCTAAACATAGTGGAAATAGAATAAATATTTTCAATTATGGTATTAAAGGAAAAATACATTTCCTTCCTCTAATCGTAAATCCTTCATTTTATCGTGTTGATATTTATGGCAACTTAGAGGTTGGGGCTCATTCGTTTTTTTACGGCAAATCATTAAATATAGACAATCGGACATTGTTTTCTTTCAACGCTGGCGGCGGTATAGGATTCAACTTCACAAAATCATTCGGTTTGTTTTTCGAGTTAAACTACAGCAATTTATTTTCAACAACTCACAAATACGGATTTATGTTTAGATTTTAATCAATTCATAATTCATAAATAAAAAACCTCAGAACTTCATTGTTGAGATTCTGAGGTTTTGAGTTTTTAATATTTAACAAAGTCTGTCGACTGTTGTCTGTTGTCCGTTGACTTTTCTTATTTCTTACTCCAAGTTGTTCCTTCTTTGCCGTCTTTCAAGACGATGTCTAAAGAAGCGAGTTTGTCGCGGATGATGTCGCTGGTTGCCCAGTCTTTCTTAGCTCGTGCTTCTTTTCTGATGTCTATGATTGTCTCCATCAAACCGTCGACCAAGCCATCGTCACCGCCAGCCTCTGTATCCAACAATCCCAAAATATCGAAAACGAATGATTGGAACATTTGTTTTAACAAGTCTAATTCTTGAGCGTTTATCTTGGCGTTTCCGTCTTTCACTGTGTTGACGATTCTCACAGCCTCGAACAAGTTAGCTATAACAACAGGGCTGTTGAAGTCGTCGTTCATTGCTTCGTAACAAGCGTCCATAATTTTCTGTACGCCCAATTCCTCAGCTCCTTCAGTAGCATTAATGCCTTTGACGATTTTTGTTGCTTCCATCAGGCGTTTGTATCCTTTTTCAGCTGCCTGTAAGGCTTCATTAGAGAAGTCGACTGTACTACGATATTGAGCTTGAAGTACGAAGAAGCGTATTGTCATAGGTGGGTAAGGACGTTCCAAGAGTGGATGATTGCCTGCGAAGAAGTCTTCGAGAGACATTGCATTGCCGAGAGATTTACCCATCTTCTGTCCGTTGAGAGTTATCATATTGTTATGCATCCAATATTTTACAGGCTGTTTGCCGCCGTTTGATGCCATTGACTGAGCTATTTCAGATTCGTGGTGAGGGAAGAGCAAGTCCATTCCGCCTCCGTGGATATCAAATTGGTCGCCGAGGTATTTGCAGCTCATTGCTGAACATTCTGCATGCCATCCTGGGAAGCCTTCGCCCCATGGTGAGTTCCAGCGCATGATATGTTTTGGTTCTGCTTTCTTCCAGAGTGCGAAGTCGGCTCCGTTTCTCTTCTCGAGCTGGCCAGCGAGTTCACGGGTATTGTTAAGCATTTCCTCTACATTACGTCCTGAGAGAATGCCATAACGGAAATCTTTGTTATATTTTTCGATATCGAAATATACAGATCCATTTGATTCATAGGCATAGCCTGCATCGAGTATTTTCTGTATCATCTCAATTTGTTCGATGATATGTCCTGAAGCATGTGGCTCGATAGAAGGACGCAACACATTAAGTTTATCCATGCTTGCGTGGTATCTGTCTTTATAATATTGAGCCACTTCCATTGGTTCGAGGTTCTCAAGTCGTGCCTTCTTAGCAATCTTATCTTCGCCTTCGTCAGCATCATGTTCGAGGTGACCCACATCAGTGATGTTACGGACGTAACGTACTTTATATCCGAGGTGTTTAAGATAACGGAACACCAAGTCGAAAGTAATCGCTGGGCGTGCATGGCCGAGGTGAGCGTCGCCATAAACTGTAGGGCCACATACATACATTCCTACATGAGGAGCATTGAGAGGCTTGAACAACTCTTTAGAACGAGTCAAGCTGTTGTATATAAAAAGATTGTTTTCCATTGTGACATAATTTTCAATAATATGCAAAGGTACGATTTATTTCCTCAAATGAATATAAAATAATGTTATTTTTTTATCAAAAAAATTCATCGATTTTTAAATATAATTGTTTACATTTGCGAGGTGATTAAAATAAAATTAAGAATCCATTAACAACAAACGATATGTATAATAATTTTCAAGAATATTTAAAACAGGAATTAGCTCAAATTGAAGCTGACGGCCTGTATAAAAACGAACGTATTATTGAAAGTCCACAAGGTGCAGAAATCATCGTCAAAGGAAAGAAATGCTTGAACTTCTGCGCTAACAATTATCTCGGTTTAGCTGACAACCCACAGCTTATAGAAGCAGCTAAGAAAGGCATGGATGCACGCGGTTTCGGTATGTCATCAGTACGTTTCATCTGCGGATGCCAAGACTTACACAAAGAATTAGAAGCAAAGATTTCAGAGTTCTTCGGTACAGAAGACACTATTTTATATGCAGCATGTTTCGACGCTAATGGCGGTGTTTTTGAACCATTGTTAGGACCAGAAGATGCAATCATCTCTGACGCTTTAAACCACGCATCAATCATCGACGGAGTACGTCTCTGCAAGGCTCAACGTTTCCGTTATGCCAATGCTGACATGGCTGACCTCGAAGCACAGCTTCAAGCAGCAAAAGACTGCCGTTTCAAATTGATTGTCACCGACGGTGTATTCTCAATGGACGGCAACGTTTGCCCTTTGGATAAGATTTATGAACTCGCTCAGAAATACAACGCGATGATTATGGTTGACGAAAGTCACTCAGCAGGCGTTGTCGGCGTAACAGGCCGTGGCGTAACAGAACGCTTCAACCTCAAAGGCGAAATCGAAATCATCACCGGCACACTCGGCAAGGCTTTCGGCGGCGCTATGGGCGGCTTCACAACAGGCAAGAAAGAAATCATCGACATGTTACGTCAACGCTCACGTCCTTACTTATTCTCCAACTCAATGGCACCAGGCTTGGTGGCTGCAGGTATCCGCATGTTTGAGATGATGAGCGAGACAAACGAACTTCAAGACAAGTTACACGCTAACACAGAATATTTCATCAGAGAAATGGTGGCTAAAGGCTTCGACTGCAAACCATCAGAATCTGCCATCTGCGCTGTTATGTTATACGACGCTCCTCTCTCTCAAAAATTTGCAGCACGCATGCAAGATGAGGGTATATTCGTCACTGGATTCTACTACCCTGTAGTTCCTAAAGGACAAGCTCGTATCAGAGTACAAATCTCAGCAGCACACGAAAAAGAACATCTCGACAAATGCATCAACGCATTCGTTAAGATCGGTCAAGAATTAGAAGTTATAAAATAATTAACCAAGGCAGGATATTAATTTATTCTGCCTTCTTATTTTATCAGTTATGAAAAGAATATTGATTATTGGTTCCGGCGGACAAATCGGAACAGAGTTGGTTAAGAAACTTCGTGGCATCTACGGCAATGAGAACGTAGTAGCCAGCGACTTGCGTCAGCTCACAGGCGAGATAGTCCAAAACGGTCCATTTGAAAGAATCGACTCAACAAACATGATGCAAATCGTTGAGGTCGTCAAGAAGTATAATATCGACACCATTTATAACCTCGCAGCCATATTATCTGCCACAGCAGAGCTCAACCCTATGTTGGGCTGGAACGTAGGCATCGGCAGCTTGGTCAACTGCCTTGAAGTAGCTCGCGTCTTCGGTTGCGCCGTATTCACTCCATCATCAATCGGAGCTTTCGGCCCTAACACGCCAAAAGACATGACACCACAAGACACCATACAACGTCCTAACACAATATACGGCATCACTAAGGTCACCGGTGAGTTGTTAAGCGACTATTACTTCACACGTTACGGCGTAGACACACGTTCCGTCAGATTCCCTGGCCTTATATCAAACCTCACATTGCCAGGCGGCGGCACAACAGACTACGCAGTGGAGATTTACTATTCTGCTGTCAAAGGCGAGAAATTCATCTGCCCTCTCGAAAAAGGCACATTCATGGACATGATGTATATGCCTGACGCATTAGATGCTATGGTTAACATCATGGAAGCCGACCCAAGCAAGCTCATCCACCGCAACTCATTCAATGTTACAGCAATGAGCTTCGACCCTGAAATACTTTACCAGACAATCAAGAAATACATTCCTAATTTCGAAATGGAATACAAGCCAGAACCTATCAAACAAGCTATCGCCAACTCATGGCCTAACAGCTTAGATGACAGCTGCGCACGCAACGAATGGGGATGGAATCCTAAATACGACCTCGACAAGATGAGCGTCGATATGATAGAGACATTAAGAAAAAAAATGGGACTTTAAAAGTCCCATTTTTTTATTTCTTGTCTTTGATCCAAGTCTGTGATCTTCCAACCCAGCCTCTTTTGTCGAGAGAGCCTCTCAAGGTAATGGTGTTGTCTTCTTTGTTATAAGAGATCTTTGCGTAATAGGTCTTCTTTGACTCAGGTTCAAAGATAGTGCCGTTCATCAACATACCATCTTTTCCTTCCATGTCCTTGACAATAACCAAGCCTTTGTTAGGACTATCTGGATTCTCGACTCCATTTTTAAAAGCCTTGACAATCTGTCCATAATAAAGGCCGTTGTCACCTTGATAAATATTAACAAGAGCCTTGACAGCACCTGTCTCATCATCAACAGTGTACCATTCACCAACGATTTTGTCAATCTGAGCCGATGCAAACATCGAACTTAAAACTAATACAAACAATAAGAAATACTTTTTCATAGCATTAAAATTTGGTTATACAATAATTTGATTAATAATTTTTTATTTCACCCAAGTCTGCGAGCGTCCTATCCATCCTTTCTTGTCGATAGAGCCACGCAGAGTTATGGTGTTATCTTCTTTGTTATAATAAATCTTTCCGTAATAGTCTTTCTTTCCTTCAGGTTCATAGATGATGCCGTTTCTCAACATGCCATCATGTTCTTCCATATCACGAATGACGACCATATTCTCAAAGCCAGTGTCTTTAAGTTCCTGACCTTTCCAGAACACCTTTATGATCTTTCCATAATAAAGTCCGTTGTCGCCTTTATAGAATTCCACGACGCCTTTAGTCACGCCCGTCACATCATCCACAGTACGCCACTCGCCAAGTATCTTCTCAACCTGAGCGGATGCACACATAGAAGAAAAAAACAATAATATCAATAAAAGGTGTTTTTTCATGAATTGTAATTTTTGAAGACGCTTCTTTTGCAAGAATCATTGAAACGTCTCTACTATCATTCTTATTTTTTCAACAACTCCTCAATGACTTCAGGATAGTGTTGATATTCAAGTTTATGAATCTTTGCTGCCAAACTGTCTGCGGTCTCTCCTTCCTCCAAAGCCACCTTAGCCTGGAAGATGATAGCTCCGCTGTCATAACATTCATTAACATAATGTATAGTAATTCCTGAATATTCTTCCTTGGCTGCTACCACTGCTTCATGAACATGCTCTCCATAAAATCCCTTGCCTCCGTATTTAGGCAGCAATGCCGGATGTATGTTGATAATCTTGTTAGGAAAAGCCTCGATAAGATGCTGTGGAACGAGCCATAAAAATCCTGCAAGAACAATCAAATCTATATTCTGGTCTAAAAGTTCCTTGCTAAAATCTTCACTCTTGAACTCAGCTCTGCTGATAATCTTGCATGGTATGCCTAAATTCTTTGCTCTCTCAATAGCATAGGCATTAGGATTATTGCAAATGACATTGGCAATCTCTACTTCAGGATTCTCAGCGAAATACTCAGCTATTCTTTGTAAATTGGTGCCTCCTCCTGAGACAAAAACTGATAATCTTTTCATATTTGTTTATTTTAATTTATTCTTAATATTCATTAACTATTCTTACAACTTCATCAGGTTCCATATCAAACCATATTATATTCTCGTCACCGGATTTTGTCTTCCTTCTGTTAAATTGCTTTCCATCATCCAATGAAATGTCTCTGACAGAAATCAACGACAATCCTTTTATGCTTTCCTTATTATTATTTCTTAAAACGACAGTTCCGTCAGCCTCGAGTCTATATTCCAACGACTGCAGCTGTTCCTGATATTTCATATATTTATCTATCGTCGTAGGAAGCAGATAACGTTGTTTTTCCAATTCAGCCAATTTCTCAAGAGCTCTGTTAAATCCTGCTTTTGCCACATATTTACCATCTTTCACTTCCCAGAATCCGCGTTCCTCTTCAACCCATGCAGCATAGATATGTGTTATGTAGACATATCTATAATCCACAATTTTGTCAATCATCTTTTGACTGAAATAATAATCCCATAACATATTAAGACCAGGTTCCACCGTACAAGGTGTCGACCAAAGCATAATCTCTGGATATGCAGTCATCTTTGATACCCTTGGCAAAGGAAGCGCATCACCAAAACCAGGATACGGACGAAGCAGGTTGTTTTCAAAGAGATAGGTTTCAAATGGACGCATATCTTCATAAGAGGCATTCCATGGATATCTGACTCCATTCTCCTTCCATAATTCATAGACATAATACGGAGAGGATGAATCCAAGCCATCGCACACCATATTCTCTCTATTATTGTGCGCCAAATTATTATATCCATGATCAATCCAAGATGGAGAAGCGAAGCTTTCCTTCATGAACGACAATGCCTCAGATAGGTTGTCTTGAGTTGTAGTATATTGCTCAGGAGTATGAAGACAAATATCAAATCCTTTACTTTTCAGCTGTTTGAGAAAATCAAAGAATAAGGTATCCGTCATTATCGTTGAATGAAGTCCTGGGAAATCATTATTTTTTTCATAATTATTGACAGAATCGGGATTATTATAGAAGATGCTTTTTGTGACTGGGATGTTATAATAAGCGAAACCGCCAACGGCATCATCAATATTTTCTACATCTTCGCTTCCAAAATATGTAGCTCGATGAGTCTTGATGTCGGTCCAGTCTGCATGTTCTGTCCATATAAAAGCTGATTCATATCCATCCATTACAGGCATGATACGAGCCAAGTCGGTTTTGTCTGTCAACGACACACTGAATGATGATATATGTGACGAAGCCTTCTTCATGAATGTAGCGGAATTATCGACATAACAGTCAACGGTATCCATCAACTCAAAACGAATCAGGAGATGATCATAATGATAATCTGTGTTGATGTATGCTATCGACTTTCTAGTATCAAGCTGTATTGATGACACATTGTCCGGATGGTAAATATTGATTTGAGTGTCATCTAAATTTAGCGAGAAGCCTTCCTTGTCAAGATAATAGACATCCTGATAATCATCTTTATCAACGAAAGGATTTCTTCTGTAAACGCTAAAGTCATTTTCAAGAAATGGAATTATCAATGAAGATTTAAGCACCTTGACATCCTTATGATATTCAGACTCCATAGTGAAATTGACATTAGGATTATTATCTTTATAGCAAACCATCAATTTCGTATCGACTATCTTGTTATCATTTTCAAATATATAATTTCCTTCCACATCAGAGACCAATTTCCAGTCTGCAGACTGAATCTCGATAGTGTCATTATTGACTATCAATGAATAAAACAAAGAAATAGGATTACTTACAGCATCAAGATATTCGTCAGCAAGCACAATTTTATTCTCTTTGTTTGAATATAATATGTTAAGCGCTTCCGAATCCGTGATATTAGTCAAATGATTTGGTGATTTATATTCCTTTATCTCATCGATATATGCTGGAAGTGTATAATATTTAATTGTGAAGCTGAAGTCATCAATGAAGAAGAGCTCTTTATTTTCATTCAGAACATAACAATTAAGCCGTGAACCTATAAGCACGTCATTTGGAGCTTTGACTTCGATGGAGGTTTTGTACCATTGATTGTCATTGCTGAAGCCTTCAGAGAGAGGATACGATGTCCACAAAACATTATCTTTTCCATTTTGAATTGAAAACACAAATCTAGCGTTGAGTTCACTCTCAGACCTAAGCATCATGTCAATATTAAAGACAGCATTTTGTTTTGCTATGCTGTCGTGAATATCCAAATCAAAGCCAAAAGCATATTTTTTATCCGGCTTCACTTCACATACATAATCACCTGAAAACGATAATGAGTCTTTTGTTACATATTGGTTTTTCCATATTGGGAATTGCGTCTCATTGTCAAAATTGTTTAAAAATGTATGACTATTTTCTGACGATTTATTATCTTTTATATTGTTCGTACACGACAAAAATATTGTTATTATGATATAAAACAATGGTAAAGACAATATTTTCTTAAAAAAATCAATCATACGATTCCACTTCTACCTTCTTATTAACAATTTGTAACATATTGTGAATCATTGCTTCAAAAGTATAATCATCGGCATACGCCATTATAGGAGCAATATTCTCAATTCGTTTGGAAATATACTTAAAAAAACGATTGAGAGAGAATATTTTTCCAGACAAAATTATCGCATCCACCGCCCCATCCAGGCTTGCATAATGTGAGCATATTTCCTTGCTGATCTGATAAGCCATGGCTTCCATTATCATCTTGGTCTTCTTGTCGTTATTTTTAAACATAACAGCGATTTCATCAAGAGAGCTGGTTCCTATGTAAGAAGTGAAAGTGCCTTTAGTGTTAATAAACTTTAACACTTCTTGTTCAGGGTAGCATTTTATGAACAGCATATCCATTATATTCGATGCCGGCAATGTTCCTATCTCACATAGTCCCATTGGCCCGAATCCCATAAAAGCCTGATTTACATCTACCACATTACCTTTTTTATGAGCCGCCACTGAGACAGAGCGTTCGCTTACATGACAGAATATTATATTGATGTCCTCATAATTTTTTTTAACAGAAGCGGCATATTTCCTTGAGAGATATTTATGCATCATGACATGAAACTGCGATTTCTTTTTCAAGGATATATGAGGAGAGAAGGATGCTAGTTCAGAGCGCTCGTCTACAGAAGAAGGCTCTATCAAAAAAGATTTCAGGTTGAGACTGTTTGCGATAGTGAAAGCCAATATTCCTCCCAAATTGATGATATCGTCTCCCCCTATTCCATCAATCAAATCGCCGATAATACTTTTGTCTATACGGTACACTCCGGAATTACACGGTCTGAGCAGTCCGCCTTCTGCAATCACATATTGTATTGACTTGACATTTACACCATCTTTACGCAGCTGCATCATTATCGCATCACGACGAAACGGAAGCTGTTCTATATTATTTTCAAACAGAACGAGTTCCTCTTTTGAATGTGTTATCTTGCATTGATATATAATATTTTCATCTTCACTAAGAGCTATCCTGGTATAATTCAATTCCGGACAAATTGATAAAATTGTTGTCGCCATAATCATGTTTTTTTTAAGTGATTTCTATAAATCCCCCTTTAACATTTGATTAAACAAGGCAGCAGCGATAATGTTTTTTCAGTGAAGTGTAAAAAAAAGCTCTGAAATTTAAATCAAAAAATTCCAGAGCCCTAATATCCTAATATTCTATATATCAATCCGGATTATTGTGAAGGTAAGCATTATTTTCGCTCCTGACTTCGTCATTGCGTACCCCAAAATTTTTCATCGAATAATTTTTCGATAGGTTTATGGCGTTTCATAATCATGACTTTTGATATAACTTCGTTGTTAAGAGGCAGTCTTATCTGAAGAGTGGTGACGGTCTTTGC
>JAFZDU010000117.1 GCA_017561025.1 Bacteroidales bacterium
CCCATGGGACCTCCGCCGCCACCCATTCTTTTCATGATAAATCCAAATACTACTCATACCAGAACTAATGGAAGAATATAGGTCAAAACAAAATCCATAATTAAATTGGAGTTACCTGCAAATAAATTTGCTTTCCAATGGTTTAATCCTTTTATCAGAATGATTAAGAACGAGTTGAAGAATAACCACGAATTCATTGCTGACAGCGAAGCGATTAAGGATGAAGACAAAAAATCGAACTATATGATGTTATTGTTACAGCAGTGCACGGCTGACGACTTTAGCACGATAGCTAATAATTTCAGTTTTTTATTAACCAAAAAAAGAATTAGTATGATTACGAAAAATCAAAAAGTAAAGGGTTCGGTAATCAAGGTGTTACTGACTCTTCCAGTGTTTGCATTGTTGATTTTGCTTAACACTCAATGTGATAACGTAAAACCTAATGAGGATAAACAACAGACTCCAGCTGCAGAAGTTGAAACTGTCCAAGACTCCATTTACAGAGTTTCAGATGCGATGCCAGAATATCCTGGCGGACCAAATGAGATGATGAGATACATTCAAGAAAACATCAAATACCCACAATCGGCGATAGACAACAAAATTGAAGGAAGAGTATTTGTTACTTTTGTCGTTGAGAAAGACGGCAGTATCAGCAATGCGGCAGTTTTGAGAGGTATTGATAAAGAATGTGATGCAGAAGCATTAAGAGTTGTTTCTTCAATGCCAAAATGGAATCCAGGACAACACAAAGGTGAAGTCGTAAGAACACAGTTTACAATACCTATTATTTATAAGTTCAATAATTAAGAAGAAGGTTGCTTATGGCAGCCTTTTTTGGATGGGAATTGGGGACAAGTTTTTTAATAGTAGGTTATTTTTAAAGTCAACAGACTAAAATAAATTTCAAACCAAATCATTTCTCAAACGTTTTAATATATTGAAATACGACAATATGTTAAAACGTTTTTTTATATTGATAATCATAATTTCTTCATGTTTCTCGCTTCGTGCGGAAGGTGATGAGTTGTCTGTTGGAGTGACTGACAGTCCGCCTTTTATCATTATTGAAGATGGCGAGATTAGCGGTCTGACGATAGAACTTTGGGATAACATCTCCGATTCATTGGGCATCGACTATCACTTCGTGCAAACCACCTACAACGATGTGATGACGAATATTTATGAGGGAGCAGTCAATATCTCCATTGCACCTATGGCGATAAACTCGTCTCATGCCGACAGCACTTTCTTCTCGCAGCCGTTTTATATCACGACGATGTGTGTCGCCGTTGAGAACCATTACGAATCAGGATTCGTGACGATAGTGAAGAATCTGTTTTCTCTTTCTTTTCTAAAGACTATCGGACTATTGCTGTTCATCAACTTCGGCATTGGAGCCTTGATTTGGCTTGCAGAGAGAAACGAAAATCCGGCTTTCTCTGATAAGTTAAACGGCATCATCGACGGATTCTGGTGGTCGTGGGTGACGATGACGACGGTGGGCTACGGCGACAAATCGCCGCAAAGCAAGAACGGCAAGATACTCGCAACGATATGGATGCTTGTCGCGATATTGATAATAAGCGGTTTCACTGCGACCATTTCTTCAGAACTCACTACGAAAAGACTGCAGAATAATGTCAGCAGTCTTCATGACTTGCATAAGATGAAAGTGGGATGTCTGGAAGGAAGAAACACCGCGATTTATTTGGATTATAAACACATATCATATAAGAAATACGATACTTTTGAAGAAGCTTTTGAGGCATTGGAAAAAGGGGATATAAACGCCTTGGTTGACGACGGCGCGACATTAAGCTATTATTTCAATAAGAAAGAAAAGAGTCTTACCAAGAATATAACATTGATAGAACTGCCTAACAATAAGGAATATTATTGTTTCATGTCGTCGCAGCCTTATCTTGTAAATAGAATAAATCCCTATCTGCTCAGTTTCCTTGAATCTGAACAATGGAGCAGGTTGCTGAGGAAGTATGGACTTTCGGAGTGAAAAGCCACGAAGATGCAATAACTTCCACGTATCACGGGTATCTCATGTATATTTTATTTGTTGGCTCAACTTTGAGTCTGAGTTTGGATTTTCATTACAAGAGATCCCTGAAAGGGTGAAACAGATATAGCATAAGGCAACGCCTTATGGAAATTGGAAATTTTCAGATAAAAAATGTTAAATGCTAATTGTCAATTGTTAATTTTATATTATCTTTGCTCGTAATCAAAAATACGGAAATATAGAAAGATAAATATAATCAACATATTATAAAATAGAGCTTAAGGCTCTTGTTCTCTACTCATAAAATCTGGTAAATTTTAAAGCAAGGAGGATAAGAGATCAAGTTGTTTACGTCAAACGGCGTGAATTGATCGTGCTTATTTAGTTGCTGCGGTTTTACCAGAACCCTATGAGTCTATTTAGGCAGTTGAAGCGGTTCACGCTTTTTTCATGCTTAGGAGTAAGAGTTTGAGCGTAAAACGTAATTCTATGGACAGCAGACGACAATATCAGGAAAATGAATTGCATATCGGCAATCTGATAAAAAGCGAATTGGTTAAGCAGGGAAGGAGCATTACTTGGCTGTCGTCGCAGGTGAATTGCACAAGAGAGAATTTATATAAGGTATTCCGTCGATCATGGATTTATACCGACTTGCTGTTTGAAATAAGCGAAGCCTTAAACCACGACTTCTTCAAAGACTGTTCAGATTATCATAAAAGTCGTAAAGAGATTTAAGTTTCCACGTATCACAAGTATTTGCTCGTATCCTTTATTTGCCATTGTCATAACTTTGAGTCTTTGCGACTTTACGACTCTGTGCCTCTAAAAAAATGTTAACAAAAAGGACAATATTTCATTACTAATATTCTAATTCATTGATACTAATAGTTACGTATAATTTATTGATAGATAGTGTAATAAAGATAATTTTGCAGTTGATAAATTATGTTTAACTAAAAGTAAAAAGAGATGAAAAAATTATTAGTATGCTTGTTAGCATTATGTGCTTTGACATTCACAAGTTGTAATCCAGATCCAGAACCTGTTGTTTATGCTAACGATTATGTCGGTGAATATACTTTAACAATGACGCCATCGTTGACATTATTAGGATTGGATGGAATAGAATTGACGGCAGTTGCTATTACAGATTGTGAAATTACAAAAACATCTGATAATAGTGTTAAAATATACATTTATGATGGAAACAAAATAGATTGCGTTATAAATGGTAGATGTGATGAGGCTGGGTTGCATTTAGAAAACTTTGAATATGAAATTTATGCATCTGAGTATATAGAAGAACATGATTATCAACTTACGATGATAATAGATTTGTTATTAGGTGGTGTTACTGTTAATAAACAATATAATGGAAATATATCATGGGAATCACCTGTTATTGTAGGAAGTGTAGAACTCGAAGCTTATGGTGAAACTGTAGATGGAGGAAGTGTTATTGGTAGCATATCTTATATGTTAGTAAAATAATCACAATATTATCACTTAACAGAAAACAATCTCGTCTGGATCCAGGCGAGATTGTTTTGTTTTATGAGACGCCACAGGGGTGACGTCTCTACGAGAGGACTGCTATAAAAAGAACGACTCTTTTTTTTACACGGTGCGTTAGGGATTGCAGCGGCATCCTTTGCGAGAGAAGCGTTAGCGGAACGCCATAAAAAAAGTTGAAAATTGAAAGGTGAAAACGGAAAATTGGTAGAGACTCTAAGTTTGCAGCGTGAAAATAAGCGAGTGGAAAATATATCAAGAAAAAGTATATAAGTTCCGAAACTTATCAAAAACACATCAGTTTTGTTACCTTTGCTGTATGAAGGAACAGGACTGATGGCAAGGAGGTCAGACCAAGTAGAGACAAGTACTTGATATTAGGATACGTTATGGTTCCTCCCTGCCCAAGCTGCAAGGCTCCGATAGAATATTAAGACCGAGAGTCTATTTAGAGTTTAGAGCAAATACAGCTTATGTTCAGTCCAAAAAGCGTGTAAAGTTATGAAGAAATTGTTTATCGGTATTGATTTTGCCAAAGAAAAATTTGATGCGTCAATAATCAGCGCATGTGGACTGAAAGAAACAGATGTAAGACAATACGGTACATTTGGTAATGACAAGAACGGTTTCCGTCAATTTATCAAGTGGGTTAAAATCAACTCTGTTGGTACATCCGAGACGGAATGGCTGTTCTGTGGAGAGGATACAGGTTCATGCAGCATAGCCATGAGTAAATGGCTGTATGGAAAGGGTTTTTCAATCTGGATCGAGAATGCGTATGTAATCAAGCACAGCAGCGGACTACAACGTGTGAAGACTGATAAAGCGGATGCGTCGATGATAGCGGAATACGCATGGCGACATCAGGATAAGTTCAAGCAGTATGAACCATTGAGCGAAGCCCTGTCACAGCTGAGGGAGGTGTTTCTGTACCGTCACAAGCTGGTTCAACAACGTACGTCAATGTGCGTAAGGAAACAGAGCAAGACAAAGTCAGAACCATCAAAGGCAATGTCTTTTATAAACCGCAAGAGCGAGCATCTCATAGCCGAGATGGATGCTGCGGTAAATGAATGTGATGCCATGATAGACAGGATTATCAGTTCAGACGAAGAACTTAAAGAGAATTATGAGATTGTGACATCAATAAAAGGAGTAGCGCGTCAGAACGGAGCATGTTTGCTGATTTACACGAACAACTTTAAAAGATTTGACATGGACCCTAGAAAAATAGCGTGCTATTACGGAGTTGCTCCTTTTGGCAGGACATCAGGCACAAGCGTGCATTCTCCTGCGAGAACGAGTCACTTTGCCAATAAACTGATAAAGTCGCTTTTAAGTCAGGCCGCTCATATAGCAAAAGTCTTTAACCCAGAGATAAAGAGTTACTATGAGAGACTAATCAAACGAGGTAAGAAACGCTCTGTCGCCTTGAACAACGTAAAAAACAAACTGCTGAGGATTATTGTATCCCTGGTGAAGAATAAGATAAAATATGACCCTAATAAATATATGTTATGTAAAGATAGACTTGATCAAAAATTTGTAACAATATAGATTTTAAAAAATAATTGTAAATTAATTTGGATTTTAACATAGAATACGTATCA
>JAFZDU010000118.1 GCA_017561025.1 Bacteroidales bacterium
AACAAACACACCCACCTTGAGCAAAACAACAGAAAAGGTTGTATGTATATAACCTTTTTCACAACTTTTTAATATATTTGTAGCGTTTGTAAAGAACGAATGCGTTATGAAGTATTTAAACATAAAGAAAGCACTGGAGGCATGGCAAAATCTGCAACCTCTCTCTGAGAAGGATAAGGACAGACTCAGCCGTCGTTTTACTGTTGACTTCAACTACAACAGTAATCACATTGAGGGTAACACCCTTACATATGGCCAGACTGAAATCCTTCTGCTTTTTGGCAAGGTGATAGGTGAGGCTGATGTGCGCGATGTTCAGGAAATGACGGCAAGTAATGTCGGACTGAGAATGATGTCAGAGGAAGCTGCAATGAAAGAAATTCCTTTGACACAGAACTTCATCAGAACATTACATAGAACATTGCTACGAGAAGATTACACTGTCTATCGAAATCTGCCCGGTGGAATGCAGACGAGCTATGTCGTACATGCTGGACAATATAAGACACGTCCGAATAGTGTTATCACGCGTTATGGCGATCGATTCGAGTATGCTTCTCCAGATGAGACACCAGGCCTGATGGCAGACTTGGTTGACTGGTACAACCAGGCAGAACAGGAAGGAAAGCTCTCTCCGGTAGAATTGGCTGCCCTGTTCCACTATCGCTATATACGCATACACCCATTCGAGGATGGTAACGGCCGTATTGCCAGATTGATGGTGAATTTCATATTGGCTCGCCATAACTATCCGATGATTGTAGTACGCAGCCGTAAGAAGAGCGAATATCTCGAAGCATTGCACCAGACAGATATGGAAGTCGGTCCTGTACCAAGCGATGGAGCCCACGCAGACATCAAGAGTATCCGCCCGTTCCTGAAGTATTTCAACGAACTCGTTGCCACAGAGGTATATAACGATGTACTTTTCCTGACAGAGAAAAATGAAAACGTCTGGTGGTACGACGGTGAACGAATCTCATTCCGTACTCCGAACTACACGAAGATCCTGAATGCCATGCAGACCCTTCCGACACTGACCCTGGCAGAAATGAGAGAGATTACAGGTATCAGCATCGCTGCGATCCAGAAACTGCTTGATCAGTTGATTCAGAAGAAGTATGTGGAAAGAGGAGAGAAGGATGGTAGTTGGAGGGTGTTTGTGACGCAGTGATGAATATCCAACGTATTTTAAAGCAAATTTTGGTGGCTAGAAAAGAATATCGCATTATATGACGGAAAAGAGTCTTGATATTATAACGAGAATAACGGTTGAAATACACAAAGGCGACACAACCAAAGAGAAGTTGGGATCAGGCGTATTATACTCCCATAGTTTGTTAACAGATCTGGTTTATGTCTTAACTGCCAAACACTGCCTTTCTGGATTGGCAGAAAATGATAAGGTTTCGTTAAGAGTATTTAATTCAGAGAGTTGTAAATACGATTATATTACGCCTGCCAAACAGAATATACTACTCCATCCTGTTGATGACGCTGGTATTATTATTGTCAACCGACGGGAACTAACTGCTATTATTCCGAACATTCCTTCCATATTTGTGGTTGATGGTAATGTCGGTTTTGACGAGGCTATTACTAAAGGATTTCCAATAGCTTATCTTGATCAGACAAGCGAAATGGGAGAATCTTCTTTAGCAACGCTCAAAATGAGTTACCTCCAAGAAATTCCTAAGACACACTCATTCCAGCTATCTACACTAGATGACTATAGTGAAGATACAATTAAGGGGATGTCTGGTGCCGGTATTTTCATTGAAGCTTGTGAAGAATTGTATATAAATGGCATATTCACACGATTTACAGATCAAGAGAGAGGCAAAGTTATATTTTCTCAAAGATTGACTTCATTTAATGAACTATTGGAGCTTAAATACAAAACGAAAATGCCTTTGTCATTCCTTGGACATCATGGATTAGGGCACAAAACATTTGAAAATAATGTACATGCATCTGTAGCGAACCTGGGACCTAGGTATTGTCAAAAAGTAAAAGTAAAAACAGGAACTGCAAAGTATTTTGATTGCATTGCCAAAACTCCAGATTATTACAAAAGATTAACTGTATCTATTGATTCATGGCTGACAGAAAAAAGCTATAAAACACGAATGGATTCTAATAGGATTGGCTATTTAGAATCTGAGTTAAAAACTATCAGAAATGATTTCGTTAGGGCCTTGTTAGGATTAGACAAGAGCGTGTTAGGGAATATCGACTTATTCGATTTAATTAGGCGAGTAGTTGAGTTCCAAACTGAGGTGAATAATGTTCGACATAAATTATTTTCTGACTTTTCATCATTTGTAAAAAATGAAGATCACACAAAAGAGTTGGAAAATGATGATGCAAGATTATTGGAAATATCTGAAGACATCTATACTTTCATTGACAATATCGAAGATTTAAAGATTGAACTTGCAAATAATCCTTATCTGATTATTAAAGGTGAAGCGGGATGTGGAAAGTCACATTTATTAGGGGAT
Organism: Bacteroidales bacterium; assembly: GCA_017561025.1. Classification (GTDB taxonomy): domain Bacteria; phylum Bacteroidota; class Bacteroidia; order Bacteroidales; family F082; genus Limimorpha. The sequence continues at coordinate 2,505 of JAFZDU010000118.1, forward strand.
ATGGCCAGCCATAGAATTGGAGAGGGGCTACCTACATTATTGTTTCTTGGGACTGATTTTACTGATGGGGCATATGAATCTACCATCACATCAAAAATCGGTTTTGCCGGTACATTCCCTGAATTTCTATCTAGCCTGAATCAAATTGGAATCCAGGTTGGTTCTAGGGCTCTTATAATGATTGATGCGTTGAACGAGGGTAATCTAGCAGATTTATGGAAAGAAAGGTTACCCGGACTTATCAAATCTTTAGTGGAATACCCTGCAATTGGTCTTGTCGTTTCTGTGCGAGATACATACTTTGATGATGTTATTCCCGATGATGTCGAAAAGAATTGTAATGCGACAATAATTGAGCATAAAGGCTTTAAAGGATTAGAATATGACGCGGTGAGGCAATTCTGTGTTGCATATAAATTGAATTTACCCAATGTACCGATTCTTACTCCCGAGTTTTGTAATCCATTATTCCTTAAGATTATCTGTGATACACTTGAAGCTGCGGGAGAAAAAAACTTTCCTCATGGTTTCAACGGCATATCAACGCTATTTAATCAGTATTTTAAAAATCTTGACAAGAAGCTCGCGAACAAGAAACCTGAATATAAACATCGGAATGTTGTTAGCTCTTCCATCAAATTACTTGCACACCCAATCTTTGAGTCAAAGTACAACCTCTTGAAAACAACCGAAGCCGACTCAATTCTTCAAGCACATTTTCCTTATTGTCCCACATTACTAGCAGATCTAATCGACAACAATATTCTCCTTAAAACGAAGTCACAATTAAAAGAAGACAGTGATGATTATGTAGTATTTTGTTATCAAAGAATCAGTGATTATATTATTGCAAATGAGTTAGTCGGTCAATATCATGATTGGGAATCTTTTGTAGATAACATTCATTCTGATAAAGCCTTAAATGCTGTTATAGTTGACCCTTATTGGCTATATAAAGGAATCTTGGAGGCTCTTGCTATCCTAATTCCAGAAGTATTTAACCATGAAATCACAGACCTTATCAAATCCCTTCCTAAAAAAGGTTTAAAAAGAAATTTAAATTGGTGCTTAGAGTCAATTTCCGAAGCACAGATCAATAGTTTGAATTGGCGTTCACTTGAATCAATTAATAAAACCGCAATAAGAAAGTTTCTCCAGTCAAAAATGAGCAGAGTCAGACCTGAGGACTGGTATTATAAACTTGCGGAGCTTTCAACTATTCCAAATCATCCTTTTAATGCGGATTATTTTCATGCATTACTGATGCGTATGACAATGCCTGTACGTGATGGGCATTTCCAATTCTTTTTCAATGGATGTGCAGGACACGATGATGATAAGTGTGCAAACCCGATGAGACGGTTGATAGATTGGGCCTGGTCTTTAGATGTGTCTCTGAACGCGGACTCTGAATCTGTAAGATTAGCATCCATTATGCTCTGCTGGCTACTATCATCAACTTATATAAAGCATCGAGACGAAGCCACAAAAGCACTTGTTAATCTTCTTACTGAGAAGGTGAATGTGTTGATTTCTGTAATGCGTTCATTTGAGAAAGTCGATGATATGTATATATACGAACGACTATTTGCTGTAGCATACGGAGTAGCATTGCGCACGTCAACCCGTAATGGACTAGCAAATCTTGCGAAATACGTCTATAACACAATATTTAAACACGGTAACCCTCCCAAAAACATATTGTTGCGAGATTACGCAAGAAATTTAATAGAATATGCCAAGTACAAAGTAGGTGTTACATCTATCAACATGAAGAAAGTCCGTCCTCCATATTTAAGTGATATGCCAGAATGGCCTACTGATGATCAAGTAAAACACTTACACATTGATTATGAAGCCCCTGATTTTAAGAAAAGGCACGGTTACGAACAGAATATGATTTGGGAGTCGATAAAAGGAGGACTAGCAGATTTTTGGAATAAGCTTGCATCCCCTGTATTAGAAGACTTTTATCCAATTTCTATTTCTGAAGAAAAGGTGTATAAGAAGGCGGAACGTCTATTCAAGGGTGATATGAAAAAGGTTGCGAAACTATATTCTGAATATAAAGCACGCACTGCCTTAGATACTCAAACGGGCACAAACAAAACCACTATACAGAGCACTCTACTTGAAATGCTTAATCAGCATATTGAGAAGATGATGACCGAAGAGCAATTGACGGCAACAAACGAAATCATGATTCCTTTTTATATCAAAGAGTTACCATTACGAAAACATCATTATAATAGATTCCCTACAGCAGGGATTCGTAACTGGTTGGTAAAGAGATCATATGAGTTAGGATTTGATGCCAACTTACATGGGCAATACGATTGCTTCGCAAAAGATTGGACATTTAGACATTCGCAAGATAGAATAGATAGAATCGGGAAAAAATACCAATGGATTGCATTCCATGAGATACTCGGCATTTTATCTGACAACTATAAATTTGAGGATGATTATGCAAACAATGGTTCTAGAGAATATGAACTATTTCAGGGAACTTGGCAATCATTTTTAAGAGACATTAATCCTTCAATGATTGCGAGAGATAAAAACATGGTTTCAGAACCCACTATTAATAGCCTTGAAGACGAAGAACGTATATGGTATAGGGATGAAAAATATGACAATTGGGAATATGCTGGTACAGATGAATCATGGGCATCCCTAATAGACGATTTACCAGACCCTGGTTCTATGATTCAAAAAATTGATGATAACGGCATAGAATGGCTTACTTTGAACAACTCGGTTAATTGGGATGAGCCCAAAAGTATTGGTAAAGAGAAATATCAGCACAAATTTAAGAGACATGATGTTGCTATGTATGTTGACGCCATACTAGTTAAGCAGCAAGATATTGAACAAGCCATACTAGACCTTAGCAATAAGAATTTATGGGGAGTCCTTGATATTCCTTCCGATGATTGGCAGTATTTGATTAATAGAGAAAAATACTGGTCCCCTGCATATCAAGATGTATATAAAAGCAGGAATGAATGGGTGGATTCGATAGATGGGCTGAGCATCCCGTTCATTTATTCATCTGAGAAGGCTTGCGGACATATAGAAGGAGATAAATCTGGCACAATAAGCAGTTATAGTATTCCATGCAAGAGATTATTTGAAGGTCTGGGGATGGAATATGGAAGTCATGATGGCCAATACATTAACAAAGATGGGAACCTCGTGGCGATAACTTACGGATATGACCAGATTCTCGTAAAAAAAGAGCCCCTGATAAAATTCCTTGAAGATAGTGATTTATCTATCTTATGGATTGTAAGAGGAGAAAAGAGGGTTTATGTTGGTGGAGGTATGGGATGTTTGAGCGACTATAATCCTTGTGGTATATATTATCTCGATAACAGCAAGAGCCCAGAAGGATTTCTTAAAATGCATAAGAGGGTGTGATATGAGATTATTTTGCTATAGAGCGAAGTGCGGAGATTCTTTTCATTTACAGTATGTGGGTGAAAGTGGGAAACATCGTAATGTGCTCCTTGATATGGGGTACTCTAAGACATATCAAGAAATATTGAAGAACGTTATCTTAAATATAATAGAGGATTCAGAACAGGTAGATGCTTTGTTTTTATCTCATATTCACAACGACCATATAGGAGGCGCTAGCAAACTCATAACAGATATTCAGTCAAACAGTACGCTTAATAACGCTATAAAGCGCTGGATTTATAATCCACCACGCTGGTATGATGTTAATCAATTTTATGAGAATAAAGATGGTGTGCCGTGTGGAATTGCATCCGGAGACAAAGTATATGAACATATTTTGACTAATAATCCTGAAAATCTTTATGATATTATTGCTGGGCAGTCTTTTGTTATTGATGGAATGAAAGTCACTATTTTATCACCCGATGTAGATAAATTGGGTAAGCTGAGAGAAAAGTATTCTAACAATCGTCCATTATGTAGACTTGAAATTGACGAGACTAGTGTGGAAGCTGGTAATGTTATGGATGATTATAAAACTCCTCTTGATCAGTTTCAGTTAGATTACTATCAAGAAGATCTTAGTATTGAAAATGCCAGCAGTATTGCTGCTATATTTGAGTTTGAAAATAAAAGAATATTATGGCTTTCTGATTCAGTGCCTTCCGTTATTGTCAGTTCATTGTTACGACTTGGTTATAGCGAATCAAATAAATTATATTGCGATGCCATCTTACTTTCACATCACGGGAGTGTTGGAAATAATAGTATAGAACTATTTAAGATAATTCATTCCTGCAAATATATTATCAGTTCCGACGGAATTAATATGCATTGTTTGCCAAACAAAGAGACAATTGCAAGGATTGTATTTGCCAGCACATCATTACCAATATCTATATATTTTAACTATGATGATGGACGTTTAATTAGAATGTTTAAATCTGATGTTCCAGAAGATCTGAGAATGATGGTTGAGGTTCATTATTTAAAGGAGAGAGAGGCAATTGAACTATGATTTATTATTGGGATTTTATGATCAATGAATAAGAGAACTGAGATTCTGACCATTTCTATGATTGAATCTACCAGATTTGACGTTTAAGCCAGCGCTCCAACAGTTGTTTATCCTTGGAGCACTGGTTTTCAGTTCGGATTATTTGAAAGTAGCTATTTCCTTGAAGTGTCATCAAATCCGTTCCAGTAAGGGACCTTAATTGTTTAAGTATCGCACTCCGAGAGATATCGTCATAGGTAAAAATCGTGATGTGCTTTTTCTGATCAGTCGGAACGACACCTGAACATAGAGAGTAAAAGAAATCCCTAAAATACGGATAGTCTATCTTTCCCATTGAGAGGCCAAAGAACGTTACCTCACGTGCAGAAAAGATGTCTTGGCAAAGGTTTGTCGGCTTATAGCCTGGCTGTTCATTTTTACGGAGGAACTCGTAACCTTCAATAAGATCTGCGTCACTGTTAACTCCCAAGATGATATCATTTGTTTCTATACATCCATGAACTGGGGCATAGTCAAGGTTATAGTCCTGACGATCGTGCCTTGAGTCATTCACATATAAAGCATAGGCTATTTTGCGGAGATTGGTATAGTTGAAGGAATAAATAACACTGTCTGGCGACTTCAAGGCAGCATCAAGTACTTGTGCCGCTACTGAATCTTTATTCACTGGCGGTTCATCAATCATTCTGGCGATATACATCCTTAAGGTATGGACTAATCTTTGAAAATCTTCCTTATCATCCCCTAAAGGATATAATTCACCATCCCCTTTCTTTGCAACGCCATCTGTTGCTGAAGCATAATCCAATAATGCCGATTCCAGATCAAGCCATGTGTCTGTTTTTGCACGTTCCTGTAAATAGCCTCCCAAACCATCTTTAGCATCTTCAAATGGCCAACAGAGACGAAAATTTTTCGCAAAATCAGAATACCTCGTCTTATAGTTTACATCTAAATCGAAACCATTACCAAGAATTAGAACATTCATATCTCTAATACATTTTCTACGATTATAGCAAATGTACGACTTTTCAATGAATGCTATTTCTTCTTCAAGAAGGATTCTTTGAGTTTGTAGAGGGAGATGCCGTTGAAGGAGAAGTATTTCGGACCTTGGCAGAGGCCGGAGACGCTGCGTTTGTTGCGAGGCATGTGTTTGGCTGTGAACTCCGCGAGGGTGTAGAGTTCGCCGACACATTCGACTTTGTTGTCTTCTGCTACTGTGAGTTCTGTGCCGTTCGGGGTGTAGATGATCTTGTCGCCGATGGATACGCCGTGTTCAAGGAGGTTGAAGTTGGCGAATTCCGGGTTGATGAGTTCATCTGTGTTGAAGAGAGCGTCTTCACCCATTGGCTTTATCATTGACTCTATGTAGTCGATCTCGTCTTTGGAGAGGTTGTATTTCTTGTAAAGTTCGATGTCAGTCCAAGGTTTTGACCAGTCTTGGAGGGGAACAAATTGGAACACTTCTCGACTTGTATGCTGAGTCCTCTTCTTAATCGACACAAGATACCTAAAGAAACATGTCCTTATATAGGAAATCACGTTTTCAACAACTTCTTTAGAAGAAAATTCGCCATTATACCCTATAACGAGATATGTAACCGAACACACAGAACCAGGCTCACCATAAAATGGGCGACCTAAAACAACAGAATCATTACCTGAACCACCAGCATTGGGTATATATATTTTATGAATATTTAATGCCTGCTTATTTTTAGGAATGTCACATTCTCTTATCCAGCCATAGCCAGATGAGTCCATTTGTCTGTTAACATAAAATTTAATTGGATGGGCGTCATCTCTTTCCTTAACATATCCTTTCCAATTTGTGCCTAAAATACTCTCGCCATCAATCTTAGCAGTAAAATAATCCCTCGGGCTTATTAACTGCGAGAAGGAGCGTAACTTAAGGTAATCACCCTCAACACGCATAATAGCATCCAAGATTGACTCCGCGTAAACATCGCGGACAACGATTCCTGCCCCCAGAGAGTTAAGTCCACTATGTTTCTTCACAACACCGCCACGCTGATGTATTATATGTTCGCATGGACCAACATAGCCATCACTATATAAGAAATAATTCACACCACCCTTTATCTCCACTCCAGGAAAACACTCACTTGCATTAAGGAAATCCGTTAGTTTGATAAAGTGATTAGAATTAATCATATCATCAACCCATTCGTCCTTTATACCTTGACCATCTTTTGTCATCCATCGGCTTGGGGTAATCATGGAAATATAATGAGGATTAATCCTTCTAGCCATCTCAATAAAGAATTGATAAATTGATCCTGCATAAGCACTAGTGTTGGACAAAGCAATCTGATACGGCGGATTTCCTACTATGGCGTTGAATTTCATGTTTTCTTCTAGTGTGTTGTTTTTCCAATAATTGATGCCGCTGCTGACTTTGGTGATGAACAGATCCGGCTGGTTTGTGATTTTATTGATGAGGTCTTCAAAGTATCGTGCATTGACCTTTACCTGACGGAAGCCACGCAGAGTGCGCTTGGTGATACTTTTTGCCATCTCGGTCTTGCAGACGATGAAGATGTTGTCACGAAGG
>JAFZDU010000119.1 GCA_017561025.1 Bacteroidales bacterium
GTTCTTTTTCTTCTTAACGTACATATTACAAAAATAGTAAAAAAACAGTTGCGTACCCCAAAATAGGGTACGTAAAAGAGTTAAAGTATTATATTCCAGTTATTTATATTTTGACTAAAAATAAAGTGACGAAGTCAGGAAACAGCGTCCAAAAACATTGATTCATTCATGTTAACAGTGTAAATACTTTTACATTGCAGAGTCATTATTTGCATAACTTTTTTTCCTGCATTACAGACCCTCGCTTGTTCTGAAATTAATTCTGACATATTTTATAATTTTAGTTTTCGAGTTCGTCCCGAAACCGGCAAATCGTACATCGATTTACGGCACAAAATTATGCAGAATCAATCATTTAGCATTATGTTACATTATGTTTCTGTTATGTTTCTGTAACAACAACAGTATCTTTTCATTGACATTGTCCATTTTTGTCTTTTCCATCACTCTTTTCTTGCGACTCACACAGCCCTGATACGACAAGCCCAAAAGCGCCGCTTTATGAATTTCAGAAATTTTTAAAATCGACAACATGCAATAATCAATTTCTCCTTTGTTTAATTCAGGAAATGTCTCTCTGAATTTATTCACAAAATCATTAAAACTAAAGTTTATTTCCTTTTCCAGATTTGCAATCTCATTTTCCTTAAGGCGAATCATGCTAATACCTACATTATTGGCACTCAAATCGTATTCTGACTCACATCTATCCTTTATCAATATGAAAATTTCCGACAAAGCAAATTTGTTCCATCTTTCTAAGAAATCATTTTTATCAGTCGTTTTTATTTTTTTCTTTATTGAGATGAAAATGAATAATGTTATTAATATTATCAATGATAAAATCAGAGCTACTATATTACTATTTCCATTTTTGTTTTCTATATATTGATTTTCACTCTCATAATTATGTAAAACATTCTCCGCCACCAACGCTTTTCTTTTATATTCTGAAAAAATGACGTTTAAAGAATCATATTTTGAACCATGACGAACCGAAGAAATTGTGTCTCCACTGATAAGATAGAGATTCGAAAGTTGATCATGAGCTGCCATTTGCTTTTTTATATCATCCGAATCAAGAGCAATTATTGAACATTTTATAGCTTTGTCTATATTTCCTTCGACATAATATAACATTGAAAGATAATTATTCAGGGAATAATTCATAGCAACCTTGTTATCGGGAAGCAAACTTATACCTTTAATTCTGTTGGTAGACAAACCTTCTATCTTTTCTTTTTGATGAAAAGCAGTTGTCAATACCATATATAATGCAGAAATCAGAGGTTCTTCTTTCTGTGCAAAACTCATGCTTTTCTGCATATAATATTGCAATGTGTCCGGATTTTCATTCTCCGAAAGATAATAACAGATATTACCAATCTTACGATAATTATAAACTATATTATTTGAATCTGAAGAACTGATACAATATTCTAACGACTTAAAATATAATTCTTTAGACAAATTATAATTTTCACATTCGTAGAAAACATCTGCAATATTTTTATAAATACTTCCTCTTAATTTAGAATATGTATGCTCTTCTTCAATCTTATCTGTATAATTCAAAGCATTTACATATTCCTTTATCGCATCACTATAATCACATTTTGTGTAATGACAATATCCTAATGCATTATGAGACACCGATAAATGATAATACTTACTAATATTGTTTTTAGATTTGTCTAAAGAATCTATAAAGCCATTGATTGTAATAATAATATCATTGTCCGCTATTTCATTTTTTGAAAAAAAATATTCAACTTCATTAATGACTTTAGCATTATCAAATGATTCTCTTATATCATTATTACAAGAAATCATAAGAAATACTATTATTACAACGAATACACGTTTCATATTAATATAGGTATTCTAAATAATGTATTCAACAAACTCATGCATCATAACTTCAAACGAGTTTTTATAATTATATAGCCTACTCCAAATTATCTATAATCAACTTGACAAATTCAGTATTAGCGAGGTGACCTGGTTTGAACGCCTTGACATGACCGAGAATAGGTTTTCCCAACAATGCCATATCACCGATGAGGTCGAGGAGTTTATGGCGAGCAGGTTCGTTTTCGAAATGAAGTGTAGTATTATTAAGTATACCGCCTTGATGTATGCCGACAGACTCCATATTGAACAATTTCGCCACTCGTTGGAGTTCGCCTGCAGGAACAACATCTTCAACAAAAACTATAGCTGTTGACAAGTCGCCGCCTTTAATAAGATTGTGTTTTAGAAGCATTTCCAATTCCTGGAAGAAAACGAATGTACGGCATGGAGATATCTCTTTTTCAAAATCAGCCATGTTTTTAAGTACAGCCGACTGAGGTTTGAGCACCTGTGAGTTATAATCCACTTCCACTTCCATTCTGAAGTCATCGGCAGGTTTTATTGTTATCTCGCAACCGATTTTAGGATGGAAATATGTCACTGGGGTTTTAACGCGAAGATATTCACGTTCTGCTTCTTGTTCTACTATACCAGCTGACTTAAGAGCTGCGAGCATATATTTAGCGCTACCGTCTTGAATTGGAGGCTCTTCGCAATCTATGTCAATCAATACGTTATCTACATCAGCGCCTCTTAATGAAGCGAGAATATGTTCTACTGTATACACTCTCACTCCGTTTTGAGCTATTGTTGTTCCGCGTGAAGTATCCACCACATTTTCCACTCTAGCCTCCACTATAGGCATGCCTTCAACATCTACTCTTCTGAATTTGATACCATGGTTAGCTTCTGCCGGATGGAATGTCAATGTTCCTTTTTGTCCTGTATGAAGTCCTGTTCCGCTGAGACTTACGTCTTTTGTTATAGTCTTTTGTTTCATTTCAATTTTCAATTAAGTTTTTCTTCTAAGCATTAATTAGTTTTGTTCGTTTAGTTTTCTCTCGAGTTCCTCAACGCGTTTTGCAAGTTTCTCGATGTTTTTAGTATATACAGACATTCTTAAATAATCTCTAAGTTTTATTGCAGGAGAGCCCATCAGTTCTTCGCCTTCATTCTTTACACTGCCGAGAATACCAGACTGAGCACCTATCTTAGTTCTATCAGCGATACTGATATGACCTACGAAACCTACCTGACCAGCGACCACGCAGTTGGATCCCAATTTTGTGGAGCCGCTGACTCCTGTCTGAGCTGCTATTGCAGTATTCTTTCCTATCTCAACATTATGTGCGATTTGGATAAGGTTGTCAAGTTTAACACCGTCTTGTATTCTTGTTGAACCCATTGTCGCACAGTCGACACAAGTATTGGCACCTATTTCCACATTATTGCCAAGAACCACATTGCCTATCTGAGGTATTTTGTTGTATGAGCCGTCTTCCTGAGGTGCAAATCCGAATCCATCAGCACCGATAACACATCCTGAATGCAATATGCAGGAGTTGCCCACTACTGTCTGTGCATACAGTTTAGCGCCTGCATATATTACTGTATCATCACCAATAACTACATCATCACCAATATAAGTCTGAGGATAAATCTTAACTCTGTTGCCTATTTTGGCTCTTTCACCGATAAAAGCGAACTCGCCGATGTATACGTCTTCGCCGTATGTTGCATCTTTAGAAATGAACGACAAAGAAGATACGCCGGTCTTAGACTGAATAAACTGTTGGTATAAGCCAAGAAGCTGAGCGAAAGCAGCATAAGCGTCAGGCACTCTTATGAGTGTTGCTGACACCTTGTCTTGAAGTTCAAAGTCGTTATTGATAAGTACTATTGATGATTTTGTGGTATAAAGGTACTGAGAATATTTCGGGTTTGCGAGGAAACTCAACATACCAGGAGCGCCCTCTTCTATTTTTGCGACATTATAAACCTTTACTTCAGGATTGCCTTCTACTGTTCCTGAAAGAAATGTTGCTATTTGTATTGCTGAAAATTCCATATTATTTCTCTTATAACGAGTTAAATTCTTGTTTTATACTAGCCACTGCATTTTCAACCATAGGGTTTTCAAATGAAGCAAGTTTCTGTGCTATCATTGACACATCTGCATTAGGATTATCGTTGAAAACAGCATTCATATTTTGAAGCACTTCTTCTTTTGCCAAAACCACGAGCTGCCATGTAGATTCCGATACATAAAGACGTTGAGCCAGGTTATGCTCAAATTCATCTTGAACATTCTGCAGAAGCGAAAACTGGAAGTCATTTCTGGAAATAGCCGGATGGAACACGCGTTTCACCAAGACCGGAAACTGTATGCGTTCAATATAAAGAAGAAGACGTTCGTAAGCCTGAATTCTCAATGGCACTATCAATTTCATGGAAACAATTTTCGATTCATTATCTTCCTTCATTGCTGTAATTTTGCTATCATGACATTTTTTCTCTTTCTTGAACGAAATCACAACAGATGCAAGTAACAAAACTATAAAAATTGTTAAGATTATATTTACATTGACCATCAGCTAAATTTTTATGCAAATATAGTCAAAAACATTTTATTAAATTAAAAAAATATTATGTGTATTTATCATAAAAAATAGTACTTTTGTAAGTTCAAAACAAAGTGAAATTTTAACATAAATTCATAAACAAAAAAGAAATGGGAAACATCATTTTATCACAAAGAGTCAACAACATGGCAGAATCAGCCACATTAAAAATGACTCAATTAAGCCGTGAATTAAAAGCTCAAGGTATCGACGTTATTTCTTTAAGCATTGGCGAACCTGACTTCAACACTCCAGTTGCAGCAAAACAAGCAGGTATTGATGCTATCAACAATAATGACACACACTATCCTCCAGTTCCTGGAACACCAGCATTGCGCAAAGCTATCGCTGAAAAATTGAAACGTGACAACGGCCTCGACTATACAGACGCTGACATCATCGTTTCCAACGGCGCAAAACAAGCCATCACAAACGTATTTATGGCTATCGTTGACAAAGGCGACGAAGTTATCATCCCAGCTCCTTTCTGGGTATCATATCCTGAAATGGTAAAATTAGCTGACGGCACTCCTGTTTTCATCAACACAACAGCTGAACAAAACTTCAAGATTACTGCAGAACAATTAGAAGCAGCTATCACTCCAAAAACCAAAGCTTTCATCTTCAGCACACCATGCAACCCTAGCGGTTCTGTTTATACAAAAGCTGAATTGGCTTCTTTGGCAGAAGTATTCAAGAAATACCCACAAATCATCATCTTGTCTGACGAAATCTATGAATTCATCCAATACGAACAAAAGCACGAAAGCATGGGTCAATTCACAGAATTGAAAGACAGACTCGTCATCATCAACGGTGTTGCTAAAGGTTATGCTATGACAGGCTGGCGTATAGGTTATATCGCAGCTCCTAAAGCTATCGTTTCTGCATGCAACAAAATCCAAGGCCAATACACATCTGGTATCTGTACAATCGCTCAAGCTGCTTCATTAGAAGCCATGAAAATGTCTCCTGAAAACTCAGAAGAAATCCAAACTATGCTCAAGGCTTTCAGAAACCGCCGCGACATGTTCTTCGAACTCTTAAGCGAAATCCCTGGAATTAAATTAAGCAAACCAGCTGGCGCATTCTATATGTTCCCAGAAATCAAATCATTCTTCGGCAAAACTGACGGCGAAACAACAATCAACAACAGCGACGACCTCTGCTTGTACTTGTTAGACAAAGCTCACGTTGCTTGCGTTGGCGGCGCAGCTTTCGGCAACGACGAATGTATCCGTCTCTCATACGCTACATCAGAAGACAAACTTCGTGAAGCAGCAGCAAGAATCAAAGAAGCATTAAGCAAACTTAAATAATAAGACCACAGGACTACAAGACCACAGGACTACAAGCTGCACGACTTGTTGACTTGTGGTCTTGTTGACTTATTGACTTTAAGAAAAAAATGGAAAACCTATTCAATTCATTCAACGATAAAAAAATCATGATAGTCGGCGACATCATGCTCGATGTCTACATGAAAGGCAAAGTTGAAAGAATTTCACCAGAAGCTCCTGTGCCGATCGTATCGGTAACAGAGACATTCTCTCGCCTCGGAGGCGCTGCCAACGTAGCACAAAACCTCAAGGCCCTCGGAGCCGAACCAATTTTATGCTCCATCATCGGAAAAGATGAAAAATCAAACGACTTGCTCAGACTGATGTCTGATCAAAACATGAAAACATCTGGAATAGCAAGAAGCGAAGACAGAATAACAACTCGAAAGGTAAGAATCTTGGGTAACAACGCACAAATGCTGCGCGTCGACACCGAAGACACCTTCGACCTGACTCAACAAGAATACAACTTATTGATGACAAGAATAAAAGATATCATCAATAATGAAAATATCGACGGAATCATTTTACAGGACTACAACAAAGGCGTATTGACAGAGAACCTCATCATGGATGTAGTTGCTCTTGCCAATAGCAAAAATATACCTGTAGGCGTCGACCCCAAAAAGAAAAACTTCCTTGCTTACAAAAACGTCACTTTTTTCAAGCCCAACCTTAAAGAGTTAAGAGAAGGCCTAGGAATTTCATCAAAAGAAGACAGCATAGAAGAAATAACAAAAGCCGTTGACTCTTTGCATGAAATACTGCACTGCAGATATTTGATGACGACCCTGTCAGAAAGAGGCGTCTTGATCAAAGACTACGAGACAGGTGTCTGCCATCACATCCCTGCACACATCCGCAAGATAGCTGATGTTTCAGGCGCAGGCGACACCGTACTAAGCGTAGCTATGTTATGCTTGGTATGCCAACAAGAAGCTCATAATATCGCTGCACTATCTAACCTGGCAGGAGGACTCGTATGCGAAGAAATAGGAGCCGTACCTATCGACAAAGGCAGACTGATGGAAGAAAGCAAAAAGATACAATAACATATAATAAAAGAACATTTCTCTCGTTTTAACTTTATGAGAAAAAATATAGCTAAGATTTTAATTTGCATATGCATGTTATTCTGCATGATGCCTGAGGTTTCAAAAGCACAAAACAAGAAACCTTTAAATATGCCTAATTACGACAACGAACTTTTCCATTGGGGGTTGATGGTGGGATACAACCAGATGCTCTTATCCATCGATTATATAGACAACTTTCAGAATATTTCACATAAGCCATCAGAACTGCCATCAAGCGATGTGCTGGCTGGAACAAACGACTTATTCATAGACTCACCTTTTAAAGTATATGACATAAGCCCACAGATGACACACGGATTCACCGTAGGTATTGTTGGAAATTTAAGACTAGCCAAATATTTCGATTTAAGATTTATACCATCATTAAGCTTCGGCGAAAGAAAAATAGTATATAGTATCGTTTCAATTCAAGGCGACCAAGCTGACGGCACATATAAAGAGGTGCCAAAAACTATTTCCTCAAACACACACTCTACATTCGTCGAATTCCCATTACAGGTGAAATACAGAGCTAAAAGAAATTATAATAGCGCTGCATACTTACTTGCCGGCGCTAACTATAAAATCGACATGGCTTCTCATAAGAAACATTACGAGAGTAACGGAAAACCAAAAACTTTAAGCGTAAATCGACATGATATCGCTGCTGAAGTAGGCGCCGGATTCGACTTCTACACTGGATATTTCAAACTCGGAATAGAATTAAAGATGAGCTATGGACTCCTCAACATAGCAAAAAACGAGAATTATCTTTACTCAAACAGCTTCGACAGTCTTAGAAACAAAACATTCCAATTATCGTTTACATTCGAATAATTTCACTTTTGTGATATTTTAAGCATCAAAAGACACTAAAATCACACAAAAAACACCAGAATAAAGTAGGAAAAATAAAATTTTCCTACTTTTTTATTTATACAATATATTAAAAATCAACAATATAAAAAAATATTTAAAAAAAGTTTATTTTTTTGTTGCGCGGAATGAAATTTTGTGTACTTTTGCAATCACAAAACACGGCGGTCTCTTCGTCTAGTCTGGTCAGGACGTCAGGTTTTCATCCTGGTAACAGGGGTTCAAATCCCCTAGAGACTACAAAAGTTCTCCACTACTTCAAAAGGTGGTTATTTAATGGGCGGTCTCTTCGTCTAGTCTGGTCAGGACGTCAGGTTTTCATCCTGGTAACAGGGGTTCAAATCCCCTAGAGACTACAAATAAAAATCACAGAGCCACTTACAGTTTGCAGGTGGCTTTTTTAGTGCTTATGGTAAATCTATTTTTATCAATAAAACACATGCCTTTCTTAAAGAGACTTTTTTCTCTTTCAATTTTCCTATTGATGCTTTTCTTTTGCAACACCAGCCTCAACTCACAAGAGTTATTGTTCGGATTTACAGGTGGCTTGAACATGAACACCATCTCAACAAAAAACGACGAGGGCGGACTTAAAATGGGAGCCAACATTGGAGGCATAGCCCAATACAAGCTTAATGACGAAAACAGCATCACTGCAAACCTGAAATTCTCTACAAAAGGACAACAATACTCAAAAATTCAAGAGAGCCAAACGGAATACCTCAAAATTTATCACACAACAACATTATATTACATCGATCTCCCTATCCTATTCCAACATCGTTTCAAAGATATAATAGGAGTCGAAGCTGGAACCTCATTCAACTTCTGCCTCGGAGGAAAAGACAAATCACAGATAGGGAACCAACCCTGGAATATAAGAAAATTCGAAAAAAAATTATACAACCCTTTTGAATTCGGACTCGTACTCGGAGTCTTCTCCAACGACCTCGGACAAAGTTCATTCAACAATATTTTCATTGAATTCAATTATTTCCTAGGACTTACAAACATTTTCAAGAACTACGACCGCAACACTAACACCGGTGTATTTGTCAATATTGGATACATCATCGAACAACCACTAAAAAAGAAATAATGAAACAGGAAAAGCCAAACCTACAAATCATCATTGGAAATCAACACAATCCTTATATAAATCTAGCAGTAGAAAGCTATCTTCTCGACAAGCATCTCCCTAACACAATCACAATGTTCCTTTGGAAAAACAGCAAGACTGTCGTAATCGGAACAAACCAGAATCCATATAGCGAATGCGACATAGAAACACTTTTCGCAGACGGAGGCTTCATCGCAAGAAGAAGAACAGGAGGTGGAGCCGTATATCACGACCTCGGAAACCTAAATTTCTCATTCGTAGCCGACAAGGAAATTTATGACGTCAAAAGACAAATGCAAGTCATCCAAAACGCCCTTCTCGACTTTAACTTAACGACAGAAGTAAGCGGAAGAAATGACATCACTTACGAAGGACGCAAGTTCTCAGGCAATGCTTTCGCCAAAACAAAACACCAAGGTCTTCACCATGGAACAATCTTAATCAAGACCGATGGAGAACGATTGCAAAAAGTCCTTAAGGTTAAACCTGCCAAATTACACAAACACGGAGTGAAATCAGTAGCAAGCAGAGTGATAAACCTTTCTGAAGTAACAAACATAACATCCGACAATATTATACCACATCTCGTCAAGGCTTTTGAAAAAGTCTATGAGGGCAAAGCCAAAGTCATAGCATTCGATTCATTACTCACAGATGAGGTCTTGAATTTCAGCCAACATATTGGCAGCAACGAATACCTCTTCGGCAAGTGGAAAGAATTCAGCACCAAGAAAAGCGATACATTTGACTGGGGCAGCGTTGACATCGACCTCAACATCGACGAAGAAAACGGCATCATCAAAGATATCAATATAGCTTCAGACAGCCTGGAACCTGCTGCCATCAACGCAGCAATGGAATTATTAAAAGGGGCTAACATCAAAGAAACTCCATCATTCCCTTCCGACAACAAAATCATAAGCGATATCATCGGATTGATTTATTAAGTCTATGAGACTATGAGTCAATAAGTCTATAAGTTAAAAAACACTCATAGACACATAGACTTATTGACTTATAGACTTTTTTTCTTATCTTTGCAGACTAACAAATTTAAATTTTAAGATAGATGAAATACTTCCTGCTTCCATTGGGATGCCAAATGAATCAAAGTGACACTGAACGTGTTAGAACAGTCTTACACAATATGGGATTTACGCCTACAGAGAACGAAGAAGAGGCCACATTATTAGGTATCATCGCCTGCTCCGTTCGTCAGAAAGGCATCGACAAGGTTTACAGCCGCATCGTGAAATGGAACGAACAAAGAGAACACAAAAACTGCATCACTTTCGTGTCAGGATGTATACTTCCTGCTGACAGGGAACGCTTCTTAAAACTTTTCGATTTGGTCTTCACAATGAACGACTTGCCAGAATTACCTGACATGATTCGTCAATACGGCATCAATATCCCTACAAGACCTATCGACAACAATCCAATAAGCGAACAAATATCTGTCAATATCCAAAGACCATTAGTGCCTCTTTTCAGCAAGAAAGACAAGATTAACCCATCTGCCAATATGGACAGATTCTGGGTCATCGAACCAGATCACATCTCAGATTTCGAGGCATTCATACCAATTCAAAACGGATGTAACAAATTCTGTACTTACTGCGCAGTTCCTTACACAAGAGGCCGCGAAGTATCTCGTAAGTCAGAAGATATTTTGGATGAACTTAAAGAATTAGTACAAAAAGATTACAAATCAATAACATTGCTCGGACAAAACGTCAATTCCTACGGATTGGACAAGAAAGGCGAAGAAATCAATTTCGCCGAATTGTTACGCAGAATAGGCGAATACGGCAACAGCGTGGATAAAGAATTCTGGGTTTACTTCACCTCCCCACACCCACGCGACATGAGCGACGAAGTAATCGAAGTCATCTCACAATACAGATGTCTTGCCAAACAGATTCACCTTCCAATACAATCTGGCGATAACGCCATGTTGGACAGAATGAACCGCAAACACACCATCGACGACTATCGTCATATAATCCACACAATAAGAACTGTCATACCAGAAGCAACAATCTTCACAGACATCATTGTTGGCTTTACAGGTGAGACAGAAGAAGAATTTGAAAATTCAAGAAAAGCCATGGAAGAATTCAAATACAACATGGCTTACATCGCACAATATAGCGTACGTCCAGGAGCAGTAGCTTCAACATGGGCCGACGACGTTCCAAAAGAAACAAAGAAAAAACGCTATCACATACTCACCGACGAACTGATGAAACATTCTTTGGTATATAACCAAGGTCTCGTCGGAAAGACAGTGAAAGTGTTAGTCAACGGCATCGACAGAAACAGCGCATATTTAACAGGTCACACCGAAGGTAAAATCGTCATCAGATTCAAATCTAACGACAGAAGACTCATAGGCAAAATCGTTAAGGTTGAAGTCACATCAGCTACACCATTATCAATAGAAGGTAATCTCATTACAGAATGAAGATAGCGTTTAAGACATTAGGTTGCAGAGTAAATCTCTATGAGACAGATGCTTTGGCATCTCGTTTCAAAGAAGCCGGTTATAAAATAGTGGAGACAAACGAAGACGCCGACGTCTTTGTTGTAAACACTTGTACAGTCACAAATCAAAGCGACCAGAAATGTCGTCAGGCTCTTCATCAAATCAGGAGAGAACATCCTAACAGTTTGATAGTAGCAACAGGATGTATGGTAAACCACAGAAAAAACGAGCTGCTGGAAAACAAGACCGTAGACTACGCCATCGATAACGAAAGAAAATATGCTCTTTTCAACATCGTAGACAAACATTTCAAAGGCGAAGTCCTCGACCCAGAAGGTTTAGACATTGACCTTTTCGGTTACCAGCCAGCATTCGACACTTTCCATACAAGAAGCCTGATAAAAATACACGACGGATGTAACAACTTCTGTTCTTATTGTCTTATTCCTATGGTGAGAGGAAGAGCAACAAGCCGTAACGACAAGGACATTTACGACAACATACGTAAAGTGGTCGATCATGGATTCAAGGAAATAGTCCTGACTGGCGTCAATATGGGACGTTATCAATATCAAGACGTTAATTTCGAAAATCTGATTGAAAACATCTTAAAGATTGACGGTGACTTCAGATTAAGAATCTCATCCATCGAGCCAGACAATTTCAGCGACAGATTTCTAAGTCTTTTTGAAAACGACAAACTGGCGCCTCACATGCATATCTGCCTTCAAAGCGGTGCAGAAAACACATTAAAGGCCATGAACCGACATTACACAGCTGCTGATTTCAGAAGAATGTGCGACAGAATCAAAACAGCAATTCCTGATTTCAACATCACCACCGACTTGATCGTTGGATTCCCTGGCGAGACTGAAGAAGATTTCTTGGAAAGCGCTGAGATGTGTAGAACTGTAGGATTCAGCCACATACATACTTTCAAATATTCAATAAGAAACGGAACCAAAGCTGCAAGAATGCCAAATCAGGTTCCCGACAAGATCAAGACTGAACGCAGCGCTATCATCAGACAAATCTCAGCAGAGAACAAAAAGAAATATTTTGAGCAAATGCTCGGCAAGAGTCAGAAGATGCTCATTGAACGCATAAGTGCAGATGGCACAGCACAAGGATATGGCGAAAATTATATCCCAATGAGACTCAAAAATAAAGATTTAGAAAAGAACACATTCGTTGATGTTGTTGTCGACAGCATTATTGAAAAAGGTGACAACTCAGAAGTACGTGCAAGTCAACAAATTAGACAATGAAAAAGTATTTTCAAAAAAAAGAAAAAAAATTCATTGAAAAATGTAATTTGTAACGATAATTTAAGTAATTTTGCACCCCGAATATTGGTATAGAATTCATAAAAAATAAAAATATAGATATGGCAAATCACAAATCATCAATCAAAAGAATCCGTCAAACAGAAAAAAGACGCTTACGCAACCGCTTCTACGCTAGAGCAATGCGCGCTGCTGTTAGAGGATTCAGAGCTTTGACAGAAAAAGCTGAAGCTGAAGCAAAACTTTCAGAAATGTACAAAATTATTGACAAGACAGCTAAACGCGGTATCATCCACAGAAATAAAGCTGCTAACTTAAAGTCAAAACTTGCACATCACACAGCAAAATTAGCATAA